>DAONZO010000058.1:0-6581 GCA_035406945.1 Bacillota bacterium
GTTCGTCAGGCTCATCGAGGCCGCGAGCGGAATGAGCATAGACGAGTTCCTCGCCGAAAGAGGCGCCGCTATAAACGAGGCGGCGTTTACGGATACGAGCGACAGAAACGTACTCGCCTGCAATGCGCTCGGAATCATAAACGGCGTAGGCAACAATAAGTTCGACCCAAGCGGCAAGCTTACAAGAGCGCATGTCGCCGCGATTCTCAACAATATGGCAAGCAAAGCCATGGATATCGAAACGGAAGGCCACAGTCACGACTTCACCGACACCGCCGGCCACTGGTGCGACGCTCTGCTCGGCTGGCCCGTCAAGGCCGGAATAGTCAGGGGAGTAGGCAATAACAAGTACAATCCCGAAGGGCAGCTCACCGTAGAGCAGACTATAATAATCTGCATACAGGCACTCGATGCGCTGAGGCGGTAAGCGGTGCGAGAGGTAGAAAGGAACAGCCGGCTGACCCGGGGTTAAAGAAAGAGTATGGTGCTATTCTGCCAAAAATGAGAAAGATTGCAGAAAAGTTCAACGACATCGTCATATATGAAACAGGTGATTATCTTCAGTTCAGGGAGCTGTTCACCGCTTCCGGGCTTGAGTTCAACCCGGACGATACGGGAGAGCGGCCCGAAGGCTTTGTTAGCGCTTTTGCGTGTGAGGATCAAGACGGCAGGCTTACGGACGGAAAGGGTGCAGGATTTGAGAAGGCTCGCTTCCATAGATTCGATTAAAACCGTTGCGGTTTTTTCAATAGTGTGTATTCATGTATGCGCGGGATTCGGGAATTATTCTCCCGGCGCAAGCGGATGGACGGCGTTTTTGTTTTGGGGAAGCCTCTCAAGGGCGGGGGTTCCTCTTTTTTTGATGTGCAGCGGAGCTCTCATGCTGGACCCCGAAAAGGACCCGGGGCTGAAAAAGTTGTGGTCGAAAAACATTCTGCGACTGTTCGCCGCGCTGTTTTTTTGGGCTTTTTGCTACGGCTTGTTTCACTTGTTCCGTACCGGAAACTTAAATGCGCCTTCGCTCGTTGGACTTCTGAAGGATGTTTTGTTTTTCCGCCACGAACAGCATATGTATTATCTCCATATAATGCTGCTGGTGTATGCCTTTCTTCCCGTCACAAGAGCCTTTGCGGCTCGGGCGGAACGCTCGCAGCTCCTGTATTTTCTGTGCATATGGTTTCTTTTAGGAATAGTTTTCCCTACCTTAAGACCGTTTTACCCGCTGAACCTGCTTCGGGGCATACCCCTGCAGTGGTGCATAAACTCGGCTTACTCCGCCATAGGCTACGGAGTGCTGGGGCATTACCTTTTGAGATACGCAAAGCCGCACCCGCGTCATTTCGCTCCGATTGCGATAATAGGATTTGCCTTGGTCTTTGGCGGGACATATTTCCTGTCCGCCCGCAAAGGAGCTTTGTATTCCGGCCTGTGGGAAGGAATGAGCGTCGGCGTGTGCCTGTACGCTGCGGGTATATTCGGCCTGTGCCTCGGGGCTTCTTCCGTCAGGATAAGCGAGGTGTTTTCAAGAGCCTCGTTTTGCATATATCTTTCACACATGTTTTGCATATATGGAATAAGGCATATCGTGGATGTAAGCTCGCTTTTGCCTGCGTTTATTTTTATGCCGCTGATTACCGTGGTCACGGTCCTGTGCAGCACGGTGCTTTACATGGTGCTATCGCGTATACCGATCATCAAGGATTGGCTTATATAGCCGGCAGCGATCTCCGGCAGGCGCCGGAAAGTCTGCGGCACTTTCGGATAAGGTTGAAAACCTTGAATCAATAAGTGGAACGACAGATAAATGAGAGGTGAATAAAATGAGAAACATAGCAGACAAGTTCAACGACATCAGCATATACGAAACCGATGATTACCTCCGGTTTCGGGATTTGTTCACCGCTTCCGGGCTTGAGTTCAACCTGGACGATACGGGAGAGCGGCCCGAAGGCTTTGTTAGCGCTTTTGCGTGCGAGGATCAAGACGGCAGGCTGATTGCCGCTTCGGCCATAACCAGGCGCAAAGGATATTTCATACTGAATGATATCGCCGTAGAGGAATCGCGCAGAGGAAGAGGCTTGGGTGAGGCTCTCTTGGATTACACCATCGATAAGATGGTTTCGCTCGGCGCCGAGCAGATATATATTACGGCAAGGGCGCCTAAGTTCTTTGAAAAATACGGCTTTATATATCTTGCAAAAGAAGATGTGCCGGAAATCTTCGGCTGCCTGGAATGCAAGCAGCTGGGAAAAACCTGCAATCCGGAATTTATGAAGTACAATATCATAGGTGAATAAAGCGCGTGGTCTGAAAATGTGCATAGACAAGCTTCAATCAAAACGGGCGGCCGAGTGGGCCGCCCGTTTTTCAATGTTTATGTATTTCCGCCGCGCTAGAATATGAAATCCGACATCCCCGCCATGCTGTCCCATTTTTGAATGGATTCCAGCTTCAGAAGGTTTTCGCGGGAGCCTTCTCCCACCGCCCCTATCAGCAGGTAGCGGTCGTTTATGTGGTCGTGTATATAGTTTCCCAGCAGGTTGAAATTTTCTATCTCTCCGGTGCTGCGGACATGGGTGCGGGGCCCTGTGCAGACGTGCACATCGTCGCCTATCTTTATGTGGCTTTCGTCGAAGTAGGCCACGGGCAGGTCCTGGCTAATCTTCTCCCTGACGTGTTTTTCTATCTCCTCGGGAGCCACTGCCGGAGGCTTGTCGAATATCATGGAAAAGCCGTGGTGAAGATCGCCGTGCGTGCAGCGTATGGCACCCTCGGCACCGAGCAGGAATTGCTCGCAGAGGTCTTCCGCCGTATGGGCCATGAGGCGGTAGGGCAGGGATAGATGCACCACATCGTAGATTTCCTGAGGCTCCGGGCCGAATATGTCCGGCCGGGTCACGATTATCTCTTCGCCTATCCCTATGAGCATGTCGGCGTTTATGGGAATCATGGGATATATCAGCTCAAAATGCTCAACTACCACTCGCTTGCCTTTGCGTACGGCCGTCATGATTGCGTCCGCAAGCTTCGTAAGCTGAGTGAAGCCCATTTCGAAGCGTATGTCCACATGGTAGGTGTGGGGCGAGAAAAAACCGGTCTCATCGTATTCCACGCCGAGCAGGGGAAGGGGGCGGATGTTTATTCCGTCGTCGTCGTTGGTGAGCTCAAGCCCCGGAAACATGCCCTTGATAAGGGAGCTTTTCCCACAGCCGGGGTCTCCCGTTACGCCTATCAGTTTGTCGAAGGGCGAAAGGTAGAGCTGGGCTATCCTTACGCCGAGGGTGTATATGCGCCTGCGGCCTCTGGGCGCGTAATATGTGCTCATTATGTGACTGATCTGTTCGCTCTGTGCCATTGCTTTTTCCTCTCTACACGAGCCCGTGTTCCTCAAGATAATTCAATGTCGATAACGGAAGAAGTTTCCGCAGTTCTTCCTTGCGACCCTGCCCGAGCAAAGTCCGCACCTTGCTTGCGCTTATGAAATCCCCCTCGGCTTTTAGGCGGGGAAGCTCCCGGAATTCTATGCCGTAAGCCGGCAGCAGTTCCTCCATGGCCCTGTTATAGCTTTCGGTGACCGCGGAGAGCGGTTCGCTTCCGGCAAAGCGTATGCTTATGCCGAGCCTGGGCGCATAGTGCTTTGCGAAGATGCGGCAGTCGAGGGCGCATTGCTCGTAGGACGCTTCGCTTTTGCTCCCTAAAAAGTAGTCCGGAAAGCTCGCGGAAGATATCAGGTAGTCGCCTGTGCTAAGGACGGTGAGCTTTTTTATGTCGCGCGTGCCCGCCTTTACCATGGCAAGCCTGTCGGCGGCCGAAAAAAGGCTCTTTTCCTCGGAGAGTATAAAGGCATAGAGCCTGTCGCAGCGGGCGGCGGCGTATTCTATGAGGTAGCGGTGACCGAGCGTGAAGGGGTTGCAGTTCATCACCACCGCGCCGGCAACGCCGCCCTGCGCCTCGGGCAGGCTCTCTATAAAATTTTTAATGCCGTCTTTTTTATTTTCCATAAGCAGCACCCTGTCCGTCTGTTCTACTGTGTAGAAGCGGCTTTCTTCAAACTGCAGGCGGTTTTCCGGCTTTGTGTAGATAAAGAGATGGCGTATGTCGTTTTCAAAAGCGTTTCTGCTCAGAGCCGTGAGTATGCTGCCGGTGAGCCCCAGTCCCTGATAGTTCGGGTCCACGGCGATGTATTTGAGCACGCGGCCGCAGCGCGAACCGGCGGCAATTATCTTTCCGTCTTCCTTCGCTATCGCCGTATAGTCGGCGTCTTCAGATACTCTAAGCTCCGAGGTCTCCATAAAGGACAGCCAGGCCTTGAGCGTGGAGCCGCCGAGTTTTGCGTAAGAGTTCAGTTCCATGTTTCCTCCGCACTTAGATACTTAAGCATATTCACAGCCTAATATTACACGATTTTGCCCCTTGTGGAAAGTAAAAGATTATTGCGCGTAGAGATAATGTGCTATATAATATACGTAAATTGATATAGAACACATTAAGCGGGAGGATGAAATGGCAGAGATAATTAAAAAGGCCGTAGCGGGAACTCTTGAATCCAGCGACGTTTATGTGGAGGCGGAACCCGCGGAAAAGCTGGAGATAAGCATTGACTCCGCCGTAGAAGCGCAGTTCGGCGACGCGATACGAAACTCCGTGCGCGAGGTCGCGGCTGCACTTGGCGTAGACGGCGCAAGACTGCGCGTCAAGGACCGGGGCGCTTTGGACTGCGTAATCAGGGCGAGGGTGGAAACCGCTCTTCGCAGGGGAATGGAGGCTTAAGAGATGAAGAGATCCATGCTTTTTATACCGGGCAATACCCCGGGACTGCTTATAAACGGCGCCTGTCTCGGCGCCGACATGCTGATTTTCGACCTGGAAGACGCGGTGTCGCCGGATGAAAAAGACTCGGCAAGAGTCCTTGTGCGAAACATATTAAAGGACCTGGATTTTTCCGGAATAGGCACTATAGTGCGGGTGAATTCCGTAGACAGCGCTTATTTTGAAAAGGACCTGGAGGCAATTGTTCCTTGCTCTCCGGATATGATAATGCTGCCGAAGACGGGCTGCGAAGCCGACGTGCTTCGCGTCGACGCCCGCATCGGCGCTCTCGAGGAAAAGCTCGGCATGGAGAAAAACAGCGTAAGGCTCATGCTCCTTATAGAAACCGCCATAGGCGTTGAAAACGCGTTTAAATCGGCTTCCGCTTCCGAAAGGGTCTGCGCCATATTCCTCGGTGCCGAGGACCTGAGCGCGGATCTTCGCTGCAAGCGCAGCAAGGAAGGCCGCGAGATAGAATATGCCCGCGCGAGGCTGGTCTGCGCGGGAAGAGCCGCCGGCGTGGACGTCTACGACACGCCTTTTACAGATGTAAACGACGACGAAGGCATAAGAAGAGACGCCGAAGCTGCGAAGGCTCTCGGCTTTACCGGCAAGGCCGCCATATCCCCCCGCCATGTGGACGCGATAAACGAAGTGTTCAGCCCGAGCGAAAAGGATATAGAATACGCCTACGAAGTTATGGAGGCCATAGCCCTTGCCAGGCAGCAGGGCAGAGGCGCCATAGCCCTGCGCGGAAAGATGATAGACGCGCCCATAGTCGCGAGAGCGCAGCAGACCATAGCCGCCGCCGAGGAGCTGGGTCTGGGAAGGGAGATATAGCATGAAGACCAAGATGGTAAGCACGATTAAAGACGCCATAAAGCAGGCCGGCCTTAAGGACGGCATGACGATTTCCTTCCACCACCACCTGCGCAACGGAGACTTTGTGCTCAACATGGTGATGGAAGAGATAGCCGCTATGGGTTTCAGAGAGCTCACGGTAAACGCGAGCTCCCTTTTCGACGTTCACCGTCCGCTGCTTAAGAACATAGAAAACAAGGTCGTGACCAGGCTCCTTACGAACTACGTGTCATCCGGCATAGGCCGCGCGATTTCCGAGGGAATCATGGAAAATCCCGTGGAGTTCAGAACCCACGGCGGGCGCGCCGACGATATATGCTCCGGAAAGACGCCCATAGACGTGGCTTTCATTGCCGCGCCTTCCTCCGACTGCATGGGCAACTGCACGGGCAAGTTCGGAAAGTCCGCCTGCGGAAGCCTCGGCTACGCCATGCCGGACGCAATGAATGCCAGGAAAGTTGTCGTAATTACCGATAATCTTGTAGATTATCCGCTTCAGGGCTGGTCGATACCCGAAACCTGCGTGGATTTTGTGCTTCAGGTCGATGCCATAGGCGACCCCCGCGGAATAGTTTCCGGCACCACCACCATTACCCGCGACCCAGTGGGCCTCGTTATGGCAAAGAACGCCGCAAAAGTTATAAGGGCTTCGGGCCTGCTGAAAGAGGGCTTCTCATTCCAGACCGGAGCGGGCGGCGCCTCTCTTGCGGCCGCGGCCTTCCTCAAGGATATGATGAAGGCCGGCGGAATAGTCGGCAGCTTCGGCCTCGGCGGCATCACCGGCTACATGGTCGATATGCTTCGCGAGGGCTGCTTCAAAAACCTGATGGACGTTCAGTGCTTCGACCTCAAGGCCGTCGAGTCTTTGAGGGAAGACCCCAGGCATCTCGAGATTTCCGCGAATCATTATG
>DAONZO010000059.1:0-6482 GCA_035406945.1 Bacillota bacterium
TGCTCGATACCATGGGCGACCCCTGGATGTTCATGTCCATAGCGGCTTCCGCGGCCCTGCTGCGCTATCCGGTAAGAGTTGCGGACGAGGGCGGTGCCGACAAGCTATACAGACGATTTTTGAATGACTATTCGTATCTGGGCGGAAGATATGAAGTATTTGATTTTTTTGACAGTCCGGCTCAAAAAGAGTAAAATCTATATTTGATATTAAGGCGTTTTTCGCCTTGTTTCATAGAATTCATGTATATACTCATATATACATAGGGAGATATAAAGAATGAGAGTATTTGTAAACAGCGCCGAAAAGATTGCCGGGATGGCGGCTCAGCGCTACGTAAGGCTCCTGTCGGAAAAACCCGCGTCCACGCTCGGTTTTGCCACGGGGTCGACGCCTCTCGGGCTCTATTCCGAGCTTGCAAGGCTGTGTGCGGCGGGGAGCCTTTCCTTTACTTCCTGCAGAACTTTTAACCTCGACGAATATATAGGTCTTGATGGCACTCATGAACAGTCTTACAGGTATTTTATGAACGAAAACCTGTTTAAGCATATCGACATAGATCTCGACCGTACCTTTGTCCCCGCAGGTCTTGAATGCTCCGAGGCCAAGGCCGCCGAGTACGACAAGGCCATAGACGCCGCCGGCGGGATAGCGCTTCAGCTTCTCGGCATAGGCGTCAACGGTCATATAGGTTTTAACGAGCCCGGCACGCCTTTCGGCTCACGCACCCACATAGTCCGGCTTACGGAGTCCACCCGCAGGGCAAACGCGAGGTTTTTTGCCTCAATGGACGAGGTGCCGACCCATGCCGTAACCATGGGCATCAGAACGGTAATGAACGCTAAAAGCATAATACTCATGGCCATCGGAGCCTCCAAAGCGGACGCAGCGGCACGCGCCATAAACGGGCCCGTTACGGAGGAAGTGCCTGCTTCCGTTCTTCAGCTTCACCCGGATGTTGAGATCTATCTCGACTACGAGGCTGCGGCAAGCTTATAGGAGGAAGATGCATGTCCAAGTATTTCGGAACCGACGGTTTCAGGGGAGAGGCCAACGCCGGACTGACAGTTGAACACGCCTTTTCGATAGGTCGTTTTTTAGGTTGGTATTACGGGAAAGAGAATAAGGCCCGCATAGCCATAGGCAAGGATACCAGAATATCCGGAGATATGTACGAGAGCGCCCTTGCGGCGGGTATAACCGCAAGCGGAGCCGATGCCTATCTGCTTCGCGTGGTAAGTACCCCGGGTCTTGCCTATGCAACCAGGAACGGGGACTTTGAGTGCGGCGTAATGATATCCGCAAGCCACAATCCCTTCCACGATAACGGTATAAAGCTGATAAACCGCGACGGCGAAAAGATGGAGGAATCCGTTATAGAGGCCATCGAGAAATATCTTGACAGCGACCTTATCGCGGAGCGCGCAACAGGGGATTCCATAGGCCGCGTAATCGAGTACCCCGAGGGCGTCGAGGCTTACGAGCGATTTCTCATAAAAAGCTGCCCTGTTCGCATGGACGGCATTAGAATAGCTCTCGACTGCGCCAACGGCAGCGCGAGCCGCATAGCCCCCGGAGTGTTTTCCGCGTTAGGCGCGTCCATAGAGGTCCTGAACGCAGATCCGGACGGCATCAACATCAATGCCGGCTGCGGTTCCACCCACATGAAGGCACTTAAGGATTTCGTCAGAGAAAATCGCATGGACGCCGGCTTCGCCTTCGACGGAGACGCCGACAGATGCCTCGGCGTTGACGAAAACGGCGACACGCTGGACGGCGACATGGCTCTTTACATCTGCGCAAAGTTTCTTAAACAGAAGGGTGAGTTCGGCTCGGACAGCGTAGTTACGACGGTTATGGCGAACTTAGGGCTTTACAAGGCCCTCGACGCCATAGGCATATCCTACGAGACGACGGACGTGGGCGATAAATACGTCTACGAGAACATGAAGGCCAACGGTCACATGCTCGGCGGGGAACAGTCGGGTCATACCATATTCAGCAAATACGCCACTACCGGCGACGGAGTGCTTACGGCTCTTCAGCTGATGAGGGTCTACGTCGAAAGCGGGGAGAGCTTTTCTTCTCTGAAGTCGGATGTAAGGATATATCCGCAGCTTTTAAAGAACGTGAGCGTAACGGATAAAGACGCCGCCTTAAACTGCTCCGAAGTGACCGAGACCTGTGCCCGGATCGAGACCGCACTCGGCGGCAACGGGCGCATACTGCTGCGCAAGAGCGGTACCGAGCCGGTGCTCAGGATAATGGTGGAGGCTTCCACCGACGAGATTTGCGAAGATTGCGCAAACGCGATAATTGCGGCCATGGACAAGGCCGGAATGTTGATTGAAATAAAATAACAGGAGGGCTTTCCCCATGACAGGAATATCGGAGCTGCTTAATACGGACAAGACTGTCGCTGCGGAGCTTTTTTACGGAAAGGAATATCCCTGGGAGGTTTTGGCGGACATAGAGAGCTTTATACTTGAACTCGGACCGCGGCTTTCCGAGGATAAGTACGAGCGCACTGCGGAGAACGTGTGGATAGCAAGGAACGCCAAGGTCTTTCCGAGCGCCTACATAGGCGGTCCGTGCATAATAGACGAAGAGGCCGAAGTGCGCCACTGCGCGTTTATAAGGGGCTGTGCGATCGTAGGTAAGAAGGCCGTTGTGGGGAATTCCACCGAGCTTAAGAACGTGCTTCTCTTTGACGAGGTTCAGGTGCCGCACTACAACTACGTGGGAGATTCCGTGCTCGGGTACAAAGCTCACATGGGGGCGGGTTCCATAACCTCGAACATAAAGGGCGACAAAAGCCTTATTATCGTACACGACGCTGCGGGCGAAATACAGACGGGACGCCGCAAGTTCGGAGCCATAATAGGCGACGGGGCGGATGTGGGCTGCAACAGCGTTCTCAACCCCGGCACCGTTTTGGGCCGCGGCTGCACGGTATATCCGAACTCCTGCGTAAGAGGCGTCATCCCCGAAGGGCATATATACAAAGACGGGAACCATATAGTTCCCAGAAGATAAGTTTTGTTCGCGAAGCCGGCTGACCCGGTTTTTGCCCCCACACTCGCCTTTACCGGGATTTCCCCGAGGACTTACATCTAAGCTATGCCATGATCACGCGGGCTTTGCCCGCGCTTACGTGGGTCCTTTCGCCCATAGCCGGCATGGACTTTCAACCGCAGACCCGGCTCCGCTCACCCATTATATCACTCTTGAAAAATCGGGGCAATTATTGTAAACTTTATGTGAGGAAAGGAGACCGCAATGAACTTAAACATTCCGAGTTTTTCTAATCTCATTTCCAACGTTGGTTTCAGCGACGTAGTCGATATAATAATCATAGCCTTCGTCGTTTACGCAATACTGGGATACGTTCATAACACGCGCGCGGCACAGCTTGCAAAGGGCCTCTTCATTCTTTTGGTCGCCTCTTTTATTGCGGAGCTGTGCAATTTTTATACCGTCAGATGGCTTCTCAAAATGGTGCTCGACGTAGGCCTCATAGCTTTGGTGGTCATTTTTCAGCCGGAGCTCAGGCGCGGCCTTGAATACCTTGGGCGCGGAAAGCTCTTCGGAAAAGACAGCATGACACGCATGAGCAAAGAAAGAGCCATGGCCAATGTGGACGTAATAGTGCGCTCGATAGAGTACTTCTCTTCCCGCAAGGAGGGTGCTCTTATTGTCATAGAGCACAAGACCGCCATACAGGACATAGCCGACACGGGCATCATATTAGATTCGAATCTTTCCGAGCCTTTGCTCGAAAACATATTCTACAAGGGTTCTCCGCTGCACGACGGAGCGGCCGTAATACGCGGCGATCGGATACTGGCTGCGGGCTGCGTGCTTCCGCTCACCGAAAATCAGAGCCTCAGCAAGGATCTGGGCACACGCCACAGGGCGGGCATAGGGATGTCCGAGGTTTCGGACGCTCTGGTGCTGATAGTTTCCGAAGAAACGGGAATAATCTCAATGGCCATAGACGGCAAGCTCTCTCGATTTTTGGACCTCAAAACCGTTGAGAAAGCCCTTCTCAGCTACTATCTTAACGGCCTTAACAAAGAAGACAGTATTTTCCCGTTGATGTTTTTACGGAGGAATAAGAATGACTCGCAGGAAGATAATTAACATGGCCCTGTCGGTCGTTATTGCCGTAATTCTGTGGTCTTATGTGGTTTACGTTGTAAATCCCCCGACCAAGGTGACTGTCAAGAACGTGCCGGTACAGCTCATGAATCAGGAGGTGCTGACATCGAGTAAGTTGGCACTTTCCGGAAACACAAACTACACCATAGATGTGGTGCTTTCCGGCACGCGCTCCGACCTGGAAGAAGTAAACGCGCAGCAGATAACCGCAACGGCGGACCTCTTCGGCCTCTCCGCGGGGCAGAACTATCTTACGGTAAACGTAACCTGCCCGAGCTTCATGACGGTGGAAGAGGTCAGACCTCAGCGCATACAGGTGTTTATTGAAGACAGGGTGACCGTCAACAAGCCTGTAACCCTGGTAATAGGCGAGGTTACGGACGGCTACGAGGTTACGATGAGCAACACGGGACGCGCTTTCATAGCGGTTTCCGGCGCGGAATCCCTGGTAAGCAGGGTTGTGGATCTTTATGCCGAACTCGACCCGGGAGATTTTCCGCTCGACGAAACAAAGCGCATACCGCTTTCCTTGATTCCGCGCGACAGTTCCGGAGCGGAGGTCGAGGGCGTAAGGCTGGCATCCTCCTACATAGAAGTCAGCGGCACGGTTTACGCAACCAAAATGGTGGCGCTCGCCATCGATTTGGAAGGAGACCCGGGTCTGGGCGCGGAAATAAATTATGCGAATCTTCCGACCAAGATACTCATAAAGGGCACTCAGGAAGCTCTCAATGCCGTAAGGTCCATAACGACAAATCCGATAGACATCTCCGGCATGACGGAAGACAAGTCCATAAGGCTTGTGCCGATGCTGCCGGAGGGCATCATGCTCTCCGACAATGCCGGAAGCCTTAACGTTACTTTAAGTCTCACCGATTCCGGAAAGCTCTCGTTTGACATAAATGTCGGCTCTGTGCTGTTTGCGGATCTTGCCGAAGGATTCGGAGCCAACCTTGCCGACGGGCAGCAGGATCTCTTTATAGAAGCTATGGTTTCAGGCCCTCTCGACGCCATAAAGGCCGCGCAGCAGGACATGTTCACCCCCTATGTGGATCTTTCGGGCATAGCTGAGGCGGGCGACTACGAACTTCCCCTCATATACGACGACAGAGGAAGTCCGTACGAGGTGAGCTATTCTCCGGCATCGATCAGAGTGAGCGTGGTGAGCATAGAAGAAGAGCCGGCGGAAGAACCCGGCGCCGAGACCGAGCAGGGCGAAGAAAGCCCCGGAGAAAACTCCGGGTCAACGGAGACGTCCGGAAACGGAAACTGATACGACTTTATGGGGCGCGGTATTGTCCTCGCTCCCTAAGTGATATATATATTGCATAAGGAGGTTCAAAATGAAGGTTACTATTGTCAGTAGGAACTTCAACCCCAGCGATCATCTGAAGACGACCATAGAGGCCAAGATGTCCAAGTTAGACAAGTACTTTGCCAAAGACATCGAAGCCACGGTTATGCTGATGAACGAAAAAGGCAGCAGGCAGAAGTTAGAGGCGACCATAAGCACGTCAGGGCTCATATTCCGCGCGGAAGAGGTCAATCCGGACATTTACTATTGCCTCGACAAGGTGATAGACAAGCTTGCGTCTCAGATGTCCCGCTTTAAGACTAAGCTCGTCAGAAAGCACAAAGACCAGAAGGAAGTCTATCTCTCCGAGCTTCCGGATTCCGCCGATCCGGTGGAGGAAGTTCATGTCGTAAAGACCAAGAGGTTCAGAATCAATCCCATGAGTGCCGAAGAAGCCATTATGCAGATGGAGCTTTTAGCCCACAGCTTCTTTGTGTTTTTAAACGGAGAGACCGACGCCGTCAACGTCGTCTACAAACGCGACGACGGCAGCTACGGTTTGCTCGAAACCATAATATAGTTCCGGAAATATGTTGATATTCCGTTAAGCCCGGTTTATGCCGGGCTTTATATATTGCCCGAAATTGAAAGAGTTGATATAATCAACGTGAAATAGTTGTTAAAAAGATATCGGAGGAAAAGATGAGAATAAGCGAAGATGAAATGAAGTATCTTAAACTGCTTGCCAAGGCCTACGACACGGCGGACGAAGCCGCGGCGGAGATTATAAATCTTACCGCGATTCAGAATCTGCCCAAAGGCACCGAGCATTTTTTAAGCGACATTCACGGGGAGAACGAGGCTTTTCAGCATATATTAAGAAACGCTTCCGGAACTCTTAAAACCAAGATTGATGAAAACTTCCCCGAGCTTTCCGAAGCGGAGAGGAAGACCTTTGCGACCCTTATTTACTACCCCGACGAGAAGCTTGCGCTCATAAAAAAGAAGACGCCGAATATGGCGGCTT
>DAONZO010000060.1:0-6444 GCA_035406945.1 Bacillota bacterium
CGACGGAATCGAATTCCGACAGCATTTCCTTCATTCCGGCAATGCTGCCGCCTCCGCGCATAAAATCGTCTATTATAATGGCTCTGGAACCCTTCTTGACGGCTCGCTTGGAAAGACTCATCTTCTGTATCCGATCGCTGCTTCCGGAAAAATAGTTTATGCTGAGCGTGGAGCCCTCGGTGACCCTGGCCTCCCTGCGTATTACCGCCAAAGGCACGTTCAAAAACTCGGCGACAAAGAGGGCCACGCCTATGCCCTTGGTTTCCACCGTGACCACAATGTCGGCCTCGCTGGCGGCAAAGCGCCTGGCAAAGATGGCCGCGACACCCTTCGCGAGCTCCGGGTCGAACATTATGTCGGCGGTATAAAAGAGGCCTCCGCCGATAAGGCGGTCCGGTTCAAGAAACCTTTCCCTGACCGTTTCTAAGACGGAGCGGGCTTTTTCGTCCGAAATATACGGGACAAATCTTACGCCTCCCTTTGAGCCGGAGGTCGTTTCAAGATAGCCGAAGCCTGCCGCGTCCATTGCCTTGCGCACCAGCTTCATGTCTTCGCTTACGCTGGATTTTGCGCAGCCGAAGCGTTCGGCAAAGATCCCGAGGGAGTAGTCTCTGTTGGGATTGCCGAATAATATCTGGGTTATTTGGCATACTCTTTCGGCTCTGTTCACGAACGTTACCTCCGATGTTTTACTTTATCGTTCACATTTTAACACAACTTGTTTTCAATTTCAATTTGAGTTATCATTTCTTCGTAAATAAATTCTTGAAAGGAGCAAGCAAATGAATTATCACATAATAGACCTTCATTGCGACAGCATAATGTACTGCATGGAAGACGGAATGCAGCTTCGCGATATGGATACGCATATCAATCTTGCAAAATTGCGCGAGGGGGGCAGCCTTGTGCAGTGCTTCGCCCTGTTTATACGAACAAACGAGAGCGCGAAGAAACACGGACTGGATAAATACTCCGCCTACGAGCTTTACCAGATGATGCTCAAAACCTTTAAGGAGCAGATCGCGAAGAACTCGGACCTCATCGAGCAGGTATATTCGAGCGAAGAGATTAAAGCAAAAAAGGACAAGGGAAAACTACTTGCCCTGCTCACCGTTGAGGATTCGGCTCCCGTGGAAGGGCGCATCGAACGCTACGACGAGCTTTACGCCGACGGCGTTCGCATGATGTCGCTCACCTGGAACTACGAAAACTGCGTGGCCTTCCCCTGCAGCGCCGACCCCGTCCTGCACCACTGCCGCGGACTTAAGCCTTTCGGATTCGAGGCCCTGGAAAAGATGAACAGCCTCGGGATAATAGCGGATACTTCCCACCTGTCCGAGAGGGGCTTTTGGGATGTCGTCGAACACTGCAAAAAGCCCTTCGTTTCGAGCCACTCCTGCGCGAGAGCGCTGTGTTCTCATCAACGCAACCTTACGGACCAGCAGCTCAAGGCGCTTGCGGACAAGGGCGGAATGGTGGGCATAAACTTCTGCGGCGGCTTCCTTGAGGACGGAAATTTCGATAACGCGAGCATAGAGACCGTAGTGAAACACCTCGTGCACATGAAGAATGTGGTGGGGGCGGAGGCCATAGGCTGGGGCTCGGACTTCGACGGCATAGAGACCAAATTGGAATGGAAGGACTTTTCCGGAATGCCTTTGCTCGTAGATGCCCTGAGGCCGCATTTCAGCGAAGACGAACTCGAAAAACTCTGCTATAAAAACTTCCTCAGAGTAATGAAAGACAACGAAGCGTAGCTTCTTCTGCTTATGAAACCGGCTCTGCCGCAGCTTGCGCCATATAATGTTAAAAGCATATTGATTGGGTTGTGCAGTACACAAATTACGCGCCTCGCATTCGTGCTCGACGCGTGTTTCAAACACTACATCGTTCCGCCTGGTTCAAGATTAAATCCATCGCCGGTTTAAGGAAGCGCCGAAATGGGACTAAAATTTTAAAGCTTTTCGATTAGACACATTCTCGGCTGGAAATATATGGAAGTGTGTCTGTTCGGTTAAACTTTTTGATTTAGGCACACGTTTCCAAAAAAATATCACCTTTGTGCATAAGTCAGAACCACGTTAACCAACGGAAATGTGCCTATAACATTATCTCCCCAGGCTTTTGGCACATTTTAATCCGATAGACACTGACATCCTGCGGTTATTTCCGAATTTTTACAAAAATTAATGTGTCTGTTTTGGGAATTCTGCAGAATTTGGCACACTTGGATAATTTGCCGGGACAAAAAGTAACCTTATGCGTCGTTTTGGCACATTTTGTACTAAAACTATCCATTACATTCCGTTATTAAGCAGCAATTCAAACAAGGGCTAGTCGCACAGGTAATTAATAAGCGGCGAGCCGAACGAATGCACTAAGGGGACAATCGGGGGACGCCGGCGCTTAACGACTGCCGAGCGTAGCGAAGGCAGAGTTTAGCGCGAGGAGAAGACCTGCGAATAGACCTATCCCCGAGGGTGGCCGGTGATAACCGGCCGCACCGGCGGAAGGTCTTACAGCAGGGCTTGCGACGAGGTACCGCTGCAGGGGGCTCGTTCCCCCGTTAGCGGGAGCGTGTCCCCATGTGCATCGTAAGGCGAAGCCGCGACAGAGCCGGTTTTAAAAATCGCAAATACGAAAAAGGCGGTCCCGAAAGGAACCGCCTTCGTGGTTTTTGGATATTGATTCACCTTGGAAGCGGAACGGTTTTTTAATACTTATCAGTACCAGCCCCTCAGCTTCATAACTTCCGCAACCTTCTTAACGGAAATCATATAAGCGGCTTCTCTTACCGTTGCTTTCTTCTCCTGGGCGAGATCCCAGATGTCGTTGAAAGCCTTGATCATTGCGGCTTCCTGCTTTCCCTCTACTTCCTTTTCCGTCCAGTAGTAGCCTTGCAGGTTCTGCACCCACTCGAAGTAGGAAACGGTGACGCCGCCCGCGTTTGTAATGATGTCGGGTGTAATGATTATGCCGCGATCTTTACAGACTATATCGGCATCGGGAGTGGTCGGGCCGTTTGCGGCTTCGCAGATGAGCTTGCACTTCAGATCCTTGGCGATTTCGTCCGTGATTGAGTTTTCGAGAGCCGCGGGAACGATTATATCAACATCGAGCTTCCAGAATTCTTCCGGAGTGATCTGCTTGGCGTTCTTGTAACCCAAGAGTGTTTTGTGCTCGCTCATATAAGCTGCGAGGTCTTCATAGTCGAAGCCGTTTTCGTTATACAGAGCGAAGGTTTCTCTGGTTCTGAAGTCCCACTCACAGATTGCGATCGGATTCGTGCCGTGCTTGCAGAGGTTCCTGACTGTGAACCTGCCCGCATTGCCGAAACCCTGAACGGCAACCTTGGCCTTCTTGATGTCGATGCCGAGCTTTCTGGCGGCTTCTCTGATAATGAGATAGATGCCGTAACCGGTAGCGGCGTTTCTTCCCTCCGAGCCGCCGAACGGAACCGGCTTGCCCGTAAGAACGCCCAGGTACATATTGTCGCCCGTCATCTTGATGTATTCGTCGGTCATCCAAGCCATGATTTGTGCGTTGGTTCCTACGTCCGGCGCGGGAACGTCTATCTTTTCGCCCAGATACTTGTGTATTGCCCTGATGTATCCTCTTGAAAGTTCTTCGAGTTCTCTTTGAGACAGCTGAGTCGGGTCGACTATGATACCGCCCTTTCCGCCGCCGTAAGGTACGTTCATTACGCCGCACTTGAATGTCATCCAAATTGACAAAGCCTTAACTTCATCTGCCGACACGTTGTGGTGAAATCTGATTCCGCCCTTGGCAGGTCCGATAGCATCGTTATGAGATGCTCTGAAACCCTTGAAAACCCTGAGTGTGCCGTCATCCATTTTCACGGGGATGTTGACTTCAATCATTCTCCTGGGCTCTTTTAGCAGCTCGTAGACCGCGGGATCCAAACCGAGCTGATCGCATGCGGCCTTTATCTTGGCTTGTGCACCTAACAACGGATTAAACTCTTTTGACATTTAAAGCCTCCTTAAATTAAATAAACGGGTAATTTGCCGTTCGCCAAAAAAATACGACCTTTATCGTCCATAAAAATTATAACATAAAGTATATTAATTTCAACCGCCTGCCGTCCAAATAAATAAAAAAGCTGCCTGCGCAAACTTCGTTCGCGTAAACAGCTCCTCTTAAAAAGTTTTAAAGTTCACTCAGCCTTTTTCTGTATTCCGCCAGCTCCCCGGCGTTGGCCATTATGAAGTGACCATCCTCTATCTCGGTCCAGACGGGCTTGTCGTTTTCGTAATTGTGACAGGAGGGGTCGTATATCTCCAGCACCTTCTTCTTTTCCGAATCCGGATCCGGCATGGGTATCGCGGAAAGCAAGGCTCTTGTGTAGGGATGCAGGGGGTGAGCGAAGAGCTTTTCCGTTTCCGCAAGCTCCACTATTACTCCCTTGTGGATTACCGCTATCCTGTGGCATATGAAGCGCATCACGGAAAGGTCGTGGGCTATGAAAAGATAGGTCAGATTCCTCTCCTTTTGCAGCTTGCTCATCAGGTTGAGCACCTGCGCCCTTATGGACACGTCCAGCGCCGATATCGGCTCGTCCGCTATTATGAACTCCGGCTGCATTATAAGAGAGCGCGCTATTCCTATGCGCTGCCTCTGACCTCCGGAGAACTCGTGCGGAAAGCGGCTCGCGAACTCCGGCAGCAGACCCACCTCGAGCAGAGCCTTGGATACGAGCTCGTTCTTTTCGGACCTCGCTATGCCCTTTTGAACGTTAAGGAGGCCTTCGGACACTATATAGTCCACCTTGGCCCTCTCGTTGAGCGAGGCCATGGGGTCCTGGAATATCATCTGTATCTTCTGAGTAACTTCCTTGTCCAGCTCCTTGGAAATCTTGCCGCTTATGCGTTTTCCGTCGTATATCACTTCCCCGGCGCTTATCGGGTTTATCCTTATTATCGCCCGGCCTATGGTGGTCTTTCCTGAGCCGGATTCCCCCACGAGGCCGAAGGTCTCGCCCCTGAATATGTCGAAGGATACTCCGCGCACCGCTACGAACTTGTTTCTGCGGCTTCCGAAGGTGACCTCCATGTTCTTTACGCTGAGGAGCACTTCTTTCTTAGACATTGTGGACGCCTCCTCTTTTTATTTCTCTTATCTGTTTTATTATGGCCGGCGGCTCAACCTTGGGCGCGCGCGGGTCGAGCAGCCAGGTCTTGGCCTTGTGCGTGGGGCTGATGTCGAAATAGGGCGGCCTGTGCTCGAAGTCGATTTTGAGCGCCTGCGGATTCCTGGGCGCGAAAGCGTCGCCGCGTATCTCGTTAAATAGATTCGGAGGCGTTCCCTTAATGGCGTAGAGGTCCTCTCCCTTCACCCCTAACTGGGGCAGAGAGGAAAGCAGGGCCCAGGTATAGGGGTGGCGCGGGTCGTAGAAGACCTCGTCGCAGGAGCCTATCTCAACTATGTCTCCGGCATACATTACCGCTATGCGGTCCGCGACATTGGCCACTACGCCCAGATCGTGGGTTATGTAGATGGTCGTAAGTCCGTACTTGGCCTGAAGCCTGCGTATTAAATCTATAATCTGCGCCTGTATGGTGACGTCGAGGGCCGTCGTGGGCTCGTCGCATATCAGTATTTTGGGGTTGCAGGCCATAGCGATGGCGATTACCACTCTCTGTCTCATGCCGCCGGAAAACTCATGCGGATACTGCGAATATCTCCTTGCGGGCTCCTGTATGCCGACGTCGTCCAGTATCTCAACGGCCTTGTTCTTTGCGGCCTCGCCGCTTAAATTCTGATGCAGCCTCAGGGCTTCCTCTATCTGCCAGCCTATCGTTTTAAGGGGATTGAGAGAGGTCATGGGGTCCTGCATTACCATCGCGACCTCTTTGCCCCTTATCTTCGCCCATTCCTTTTCGGTCTTGAACTTGGCGAGGTCCATATCCTTATATATTATGCTTCCGGAATCCACGCGGCCGTTCTTGTCCAGAAGACCTATGAAGTTCTTGCAGAGCACGGATTTCCCGGAGCCGGATTCGCCCACGATGGCGAGCGATTCCCCTCTGTAAACATCTAGAGAAATTCCCCTTATCGCATGCAGTATTTTGCCGCGGAGGCTGAATTTTACGTTCAGATTTCTTACGGATAAAATTATATCTCTTTCCATGCGGCCCTCCTTACACGTGATTCCTGGGATCCGCCGCATCGGCAAAGGCATTGCCGACAAGGTAGAAACATATCGTTATAACGGACAGCACTATGGCCGGTATTATGAGCTGATATCTGAGCGTGGGCGCCATCATCAGGCTGCGGCCCTTGTTTATGAGGTTGCCGAGAGACGGGATGTCTATCGGAAGCCCCAGACCTATGTAGGAGAGGAATACCTCGGAACCTATGGCTCCCGGTATGGCCAAGGCCATGCGAAGCATCACCACCGATACCATCTGCGGCAGCAGGTTC
>DAONZO010000061.1:0-6437 GCA_035406945.1 Bacillota bacterium
GTATCGCGAACGGAGATGCTCACCAAGACAGCCGAAGCGAGAGCCGGAACAAGACTGGTCGCGGCAGGCGGGGAAGTCGAAGAGATCTCCGATTACGCATGCGAAACCGGAACCACGATAGTGGTGCGCGAGCTATTTTTCAACACCCCCGCACGCCGTAAGTTCCTGAAATCCGACAGCAGCGAAGCTGCGCTCATAAGCGACTGCATATCCAAGATGGCGCTGGCCTATCCGGGCATACGCTTCCGCTTTATAAACAACGAAAACATACTCTTTGCGACTCCCGGAAAGGGGGATTTGAGGGCGGCCATAGCCACGGTCTACGAGCCTTCCGCCGCAAAGAAGCTCATAGATATAGATTTTGCGGGAGACGACGCGGATATAAGGCTGCACGGCCTGGTTTCCGCCCCATCCGACAGCCGCACGAACCGAAGGCGCCAGATATTCTTTGTAAACGGCAGATGGGTGCGCAGCCGCGTTTTTGAGCAGGCTCTGGACGAGGCCTATCGCGACAAGCTCTTCGAGGGACGCCACCCCGCAGCCTTTCTGTTCCTCGAAATCGACCCCGGCAAGGTTGATGTAAACATACATCCGAATAAGACGGAACTGCGCTTTTACGACGAGGAAACCGTGAAAGCCTTTATTGCCGAGGCCGTGAGACAGGGAATAAAGGTCCCCGAAGCCGCGCCATCCGCAAAGGATATGTTCAAAAGGACAAGTGCCGACAAAACGGCAGATTCCTTTGTTGCTACTGCGGAGCCCCGGGAGGCTTCGGATTATCCATTGTCCGATAGCGACGCGGCGCCTGCCTTTTCCGCTGCGGAAAAAGCAATCCTTTACTCCGACTACTTCAGCACGCTGAGACAGGAGCAGCAGAGCATTACGCGGCCTTATAGCGAAGCCGAAGACGCGGAAGAAAGGACGCCTCGTGACTTTCTGTTTTCCGCCCTCGAAATCATAGGTCAGGTCTTTGCCGCCTATATAATAGCTAAAGACGAAGAGAATCTCTATCTCGTAGACCAGCACGCCGCGCACGAGCGCATACTCTACGAGAAGCTGATTGCGGATTACAACAAAGGAGATGCGGCATCGCAGATGCTGATGGTTCCCGTGCTCATGAGCCTCGGTCCTTCGCTTAAGCTTCAGGCCGAAGAAAGACTGGAGCTGCTCGGGGCCTTGGGCTTCGCAATAGAGGAATTCGGCCCAAGCGAGCTTGTAATAAAAGAGGTTCCGGCTTCCATGAGCCTCGAAGAGGCGGAGAGTTTTGCCGCCGCCGTTATTGAGACCAAAGCTCTCGACCGCTACAATGCGCAGCAGAAGCGGGATTTTCTTATAAGCAGGGCCTGCAAATCCGCCGTCAAGGGAAACGAAAGCCTTGGCAAAGAAGAGATAAGCTCGCTTTTTAAGGGGCTTGACGCCTGCGAAAATCCCTACAGCTGCCCGCACGGCCGTCCCACCTTTGTACGGCTTTCCCTATATGATACCGAAAGGCTTTTCAAGAGGAAGTGAAGAAATTGAGGAAGCCGATTAACGTAGTCTTTCTGGCCGGACCCACGGCCGGCGGGAAAACCGAATATGCCGTAAGACTTGCCGCGGAGCTGGGAGGCGAGATAGTATCGGCCGATTCCATGCAGATATACAAATACATGGACATAGGCAGCGCCAAGCCCAGTCCGGAGGAAAGAACCGCGGCAAGGCACTGGCTGGTGGACGAGATAGAACCCTCGGAGCCTTTCAGCGTCGCGGATTATCAAAAGCGGGCAAAGGCCTGCGTGGCGGACATAGCCGAAAGAGGACGCCTGCCCATAGTCTGCGGAGGAACGGGCCTTTATCTGAATGCGCTCATATACGACATGGACTTCTCCGCCTCCTCCGGCGACCCGGGCAAACGAGCCGCGATATGGGCTTCCGTGGGAGAAGATCCCAAGCGCCTGCACGAGCTTCTTACAAGCCTCGATCCCGCCGCCGCTCTTGAAATACACGAAAACAATGTAAAGAGGATGCTCAGGGCCGTCGAGCGCCTGCAGGGCGGAGAGGAAAAGCTTGCCGCCTTCAAGACGATAGAGAAAAGAAATCCGGACTATAACGCCATACTTATAGGCCTTGAGCGCGACAGGGCGGAGCTCTACGAAAGAATAGACAGGCGGGTGGATAAGCTCTACGAAGCGGGCCTGGCGCAGGAAGTGAAGGCGCTTTCCGAGATGGGTTTCACGGCTTCCGATATCGCCATGAAGGGCATAGGCTACAAGGAAATAATGGACGCCGTCGCGGCCGGAGGCAGCGCCGCCGACGCTGCGGAAACGATTAAGCTCAACACGCGGCATTATGCCAAGCGCCAGATGACATGGCTGCGGCGCTACGAAGACATGAAATGGTTTACACTTAAGGGAGACGCCTTCTGCGAGGACGCTTTTAACGAAATGAAGAGCTATATTCGCGGCAGACTGATATGAAAGACGAGAGAAAAGACAAAAACTACATAGTGATAAACAAGTCGGACAGACCCGACAATGTTGTCGAAAGGGAAAACGCCGTAATAGACGAGTGCGAGGAGCTGGAAAGACAGCTTCCTTCGTGGATGCGCGGCTATTTCATGTACATAAAGAACAATCTGCTTCCCATGTCGCGCCTGTCATATCTTCGGGAAATACGCTTTTTCTTTCGTTACCTGATAGCGGAAACCGAGCTTAAGGAAAAATACGACGACATAAGGCGCATCGAGCCGGAGGATTTGGATAAAATAGACTCCGCGGACATCAATATCTTTTTAGATTACTGTCAGCGCTACAAGGTTCAATCCGATGACAAGACCTACGTTATAGAGAACAGCAACAGCGCGCTTTCCCATAAGAAATCGGCGGTTTCGGTATTCTTTAAGTACCTCTTCCGGGACGGCTATGTGAGCCGCAACATAACCGACGGCTTCAACCCCATAAGAATGCCGAAGCCCGGCGACCGTGAGATCAAAGCCCTCGATGACGACGAGGTCATGCGAATGCTCGACGCCGTAACGACGGGAGAGGGGCTTACAAAACACGAAAAGCATTACTGGGAGCAGACCAGGCTCCGGGATAAGCTCATACTGCTGATGCTGGTAACCTACGGGCTGAGGCTTTCGGAACTTCAGCAGCTCAACATTTCGTCCTTTAATTTTGAACGCGGCGAGTTTAAAATATACCGTAAGAGGGCAAAGGAATCCATAATGCCGCTGAACAACACCATAATCGAGGCCCTGTCGGATTACCTGAATTTAGAAAGGCCTCCGGAGGAAAGCCTTGAGCCCGCGCAAAAAGACGCGCTCCTGCTGTCCATACAGGGCAGCCGCCTTACGGACCGCCAGATACGCCAGATAGTGAAGAAATACACATCCATCAGCCTCGGCACAAGCCGCGAAATGGGCTACAGTCCCCATAAGCTCAGGGCTACGGCGGCCACCTCGCTTATAGGCAGGGGCAACTCCATTTACGACGTGCAGGAGCTGCTGGACCACGACAACGTAAGCACCACCCAGCTCTACGCAAGGCACAAGCTGAATGCCAAGCGCGAGCTAATAAAAGCCTTTGAGTGGGGCGAGGACATGAAGGATTTTAAAGCGGAGGAAGAAAAGTGACAGAAGAAACATTCGTTTATCTGCACGGCAAATTCGGAATAGACAAGGATATAATCGAACGAGTGGAGGCGGCTGAAGAACGTCTTGCGGTCATCTTTAAAAAACTGGATGAGATAACGCAGTTCAATCAGTACAAAGTGCTGTACGAGTTCCAGAAGGCCGGAATAGACAGCACTCATTTCGCGTGGAATACGGGCTACGGCTATAACGACAAGGGAAGAGAGGCCTTGGAACAGCTCTTTGCCGATGTCTTCGGAGCCGAGGCGGGCCTTGTGCGACCGACCATAGCCAACGGAACCCACGCTTTGGCCTGCTGTCTGCTCGGACTGCTGAGACCCGGAGACGAGCTGCTCTACTGCAGCGGAGAGCCCTACGACACCATGCAGACGGTGATAGGAATAAAGGGCGACGCCTATGGAAGCCTTAAGGATTTCAACGTATCCTATAATCAGGTGGAACTGCTTTCCGATAACCGCACAGACATAGAAGCCGTAAAAGCCGCAATACGTCCGAATACCAAGCTTGCGGTGCTCCAGCGCTCGGGGGGCTATTCCTTTAGAAACGCGATGAGCATTCCCCGGATAGAGGAATGGGCCGGGGCCTGCAAGAGCGTAAAGCCGGACATAATCTGCATGGTGGACAACTCCTACGGGGAGTTTACGGATACGAAGGAACCCACTCAGGCAGGAGTGGATATCATGGCGGCAAGCCTTATTAAAAATGCCGGAGGAGGCCTCGCCGTGGGCGGCGCTTACATAGTCGGAAAACGGGATTTAATAGACAAGGTCGCCACAAGGCTCACTTCCCCCGGAGTAGGCGCCGAAGGCGGGCTTACCTTCGGAGAGACCCGCAGCATGTTTCAGGGCCTCTTTATAGCCCCGAGGGTTGCGATGGGGGCGGTAAAGGGCGCGGCTCTTTGCGCGGGAGTGTTTCAGGACGCGGGTTATGAAGTCTGCCCCGGGCCGGATGATGCCCGAAACGACATAATCCAGGCCGTGCGCCTCGGTTCACCGGAGGCGGTATGCGCCTTCTGCGAGGGCATTCAGGCGGCGGCTCCCATTGACTCCTACGTTACGCCCATACCCTGGGATATGCCCGGATATAGCGACCAGGTGATAATGGCGGCAGGGGCTTTTATCGGGGGTTCATCCATAGAACTTTCCGCCGACGCTCCGCTGCGCCCGCCCTACGATGTATTCTTTCAGGGCGGGATAACCTACGAACACTCCAAATTCGGGGTCATAAAAGCGCTTCAAAGTCTAAAGGACAAAGGACTTCTAAAATCTACGACACAAAGCACATAGACACGGAGAATCGTGCGAAAGGAGCAAGATTGATGAATATCACCGACGATTTCAGGTTCCAGGCGCTGCCTCTTCCCGGCGACATCCAGGCGGAGAAGATGGCCGGGCACTACGATTACGCAAGAAAGCTGATAGAGCGCAGACTTGCCGATGAGCTTACGCCCGAATGCATTAAAAAGAGGCTGCGGCTCGAGCTTAAAATCCTGACCGGCATGGAGGCCGAATACATCTACACCCGCGAGGAGGCCATGGCTTTAATGCGCGAGCGCATACCTTCCTTCAGCGAGGAGGAGTTCGATGAACTCCTCATGAGAGGACGCATGGATTTCGCCTATATCAACGGGGAAAAACTCTTTGCCGAAAGCTTCTGCAGCGCGCTGCTTAAGGTTTATCCCGAGCTTTGGAACAGAACCGTGGAAGGGGATCGCTACCAGCCGGGGGCGAGCGAAGAAGTGATTCAAAGTGTTAAGGACGGAGACGGGTTCGGGGCTCACATACATATCTGCCACCACCTGACGCTTCGTCCTCAGCCCGACGTCATAGGGCAGAAGGTTCGCATTCACATTCCCGTAAGTTGGGAGGGAAATCCGCGGGTCAGCGGACTGACTATAAAAACCGATCCTCCGTACAAGGCCCTTTCCTCCGAAGACGCCGGCATGCACAGCGTCTATTTCGAAGAAAGAGCCGAAGACGGCCTTAAGTTCCTCGTCGATTACGAGTACGATTACAACGATGTCTACCGTGACATGTATGATATGGACCCGGCTCTTTGCGCAGAGGAGCCTCCCGCCGAAATCAAAGAAAAGTATCTCTGCGAGCAGCTTCCTCACATAAGCATGAGCCCCTTCATAAAGGAACTTGCGGCGGAAATAGTCGGAAGCGAAAGCAACCCCCTGCTTAAGGCGAGGGCCATATACGATTTTATTACCCAAAAGTGCCGCTATCGCTTTACGCGCCCCTATCGGGCCATAGAGAACGTTTCGGAGTACTTCCTTATAAACCAGCAGGGAGACTGCGGCACTCAGGCGCTCGCCTTTATTTCTCTCTGCAGATGCGCAGGGGTACCCGCTAAGTGGGAAAGCGGCACCACGGCTTCTCCCGGAGACATAGGCATGCACGACTGGGCCATGTTCTATATAGAGGGCATAGGCTGGCGCCATGCCGACCCGTCCTTTGGGGGAGGGGCAAACATGCGCGGCAACGAAAAACGCCGCCGCTTCTATTTCGGAAACATAGATCCTTTCCGCAATCCCTGCAACGGCGCCATGGGAGTGGAATTCGACCCGCCCAAAAAGTTCTGGCGCGTCGACGACTGCGACAACCAGGCGGGAGAAGTGGAATTCGAAACCAGAGGCGCGATGCGCAGCGAATATAGAATAAGATACGAAGATAAGGGCATAAAACGCACGAAATAGGAGGAAAATATGGAAAAGAAACTGTTTTTTCTGAGCGCCGACATAGAAGGCGTCACCGATGTAACCAGCTGGGATGAAACGGAAAAGGGGCAGGAGGATTACAGAGAG
>DAONZO010000062.1:0-6412 GCA_035406945.1 Bacillota bacterium
TAATGGGAAACGGGAGCAATCTTCTGTTTACCGAGAAGGGCTACGACGGTGTGGTTCTTAAAATATCAGGCGGAACCGATCGCATGGTATGCTCCGGAACCTGCATATACGCGGAAAGCGGGGTGCTGCTTTCGAAGCTTGCGCGCTTCGCCTTTGAAAACGGCCTCGGAGGCCTCGAATTCGCCTCGGGCATTCCGGGTTCTTTGGGCGGAGCCGTGTTTATGAATGCCGGAGCCTACGGCGGTGAGATGAAGGACGTGATTTCCATGGTAAGCTCCGTAAACGGCTACGGCATAATGAAGGACAGGCCCGTAAGAGACCTGGACCTGTCTTACAGGCACAGCTGCTTTATGGAAAACGGAGAGGTGATATTAGCTGTCCGGCTCGATCTTCATCCTTCATCGCCCGACATAATCGAAGCCAGGATGAAGGATTTCAATGCTCAGAGGGCGGCAAAACAGCCCGTTCATCTTCCGAGCGGCGGCAGCTTTTTTAAGAGGCCGGAAGGGCATTTTGCCGGAAAGCTCATAGAGGACGCCGGCCTGAAGGGCCTAAGCATAGGCGGGGCTCAGGTTTCGGAGCTGCACGCCGGCTTTATAGTCAACACCGGAAACGCCGTTCCTTCAGACATAACGGATCTCATGGCCGTTATTCAGGAGACGGTGCTGGGAAAATTCGGGGTCATGCTGCAGCCCGAGGTCAGAATAATATAGCACTTAAATATGTATAGACTGAAATTTGATCTTCATACCCATACACCGTATTCTCACGGTAAAAACAGCATAATGGAAAACGCCGCGGCCGCGGTAAAGGTCGGTCTTTCCACATTAGGCATATCCGACCACGGCCCGGGTCATCTCTTCTACGGCATTAGCATGAGGGAGATATCCTCTATGCGCAAAGATATAAAAGAGGCCAAGGAAGCCCATCCGGGGCTCGAAATACTGCTCGGCGTGGAAGCAAACATCGTAAACCTATCCGGAAATCTGGACGTAAGCGCGGAAGAACAAAAACTCTTCGATTACGTTATGGCCGGATACCACTACGGGGCTTTTGGAGAGCAGGCGATAAAGTCCGTAGGCATCTTCCTGGGAAGCTGTTTATACAATCTTACCGCAAGAAGTTCTGTAAGGGTGAGGAATCACAACACCGACATGGTGCTCGCGACTTTATACTCAAACAGCATAAAGGTGCTGACTCACCCCGGAGACAAGGCGCCTTTCGATATGATTGAAATTATAAAGGCCTGCGAAAAAACGGGAACCTGGATGGAGATAAACTGTCCTCACGCGGCGCTTTCAACGGAAGATATTAAGACGGCCGCAGATTACGACGTAGGATTTATAATAGGCAGCGACGCGCATGCGGCAAAGGATGTCGGGCTTCCGGACAGGGCGCTCGACAGGGTATTCAGGGCCGGGCTGGGGCCGGAAAGGATAGTGAATCTCATATGGAAACCATAATTGTAACGGGCCTGTCGGGAGCGGGCAAAAGCCAGGCGGTTCACTGCATGGAGGACATGGGTTACTACTGCGTAGACAATATGCCGCCCAGCCTGATAGACGATTTTTTGAAGCTCGTCGAAAACGGCTCGGAAGACATAGAACGGGTTGCCTTCGTGGTGGATATACGCGGGCGCAGTTTTTTCGACGATTTAAAGGATGCTCTCGCCAAGATGAAAAACAACGGCAGAGACTACAAGATAATGTTTTTGGAGGCTTCGGACGCCGCTCTTTTAAGGCGCTACAAGGAAACCAGACGCAACCATCCCTTAGCCTTCGGCAAGACCATCCAGGAGAGCATAGAAGAGGAGCGTCAGATGCTCGAGGACATACGCGCCGAAGCTTCATTTGTAATCGATACCACCAACCTTAAAACCGCGGGGCTCAACGAGGAAATAAAGCGCCTCCTTTTGGGGAGTGAGGCCACTGTGAGCTTCAACATGACCATCATGTCCTTCGGTTACAAAAACGGCATGCCTCAGGAGGCCGACTGGGTGCTCGACGCCCGTTTTCTCCCCAATCCCTTTTACGTTCCCTACCTTAAAAATCTTACCGGAAACAACGACAAGGTACGGAAATACGTCATGAAAGAAGCGCGTGCCAAGGATTTCGCCGGAAGGGTGGTGGGTCTTGCCCTGGATCTTATACCTTCTTACATAAAGGAGGGTAAATATCATCTGGTAATAGCAATAGGCTGCACCGGCGGTCAGCATCGTTCCGTTACTCTTACGAATGAGCTTGCGGATCGATTCAAGGAACTGGGCAAACAAGTGCTGGTTATTCACCGCGATTTATGATATAATCAGCTTCGGTTTTAATGCTGCCGAGGCGGCAATAATATATCGAGAGGAGAACAAATATGGAAAAATTAATCATCAGCGCTTGTATTTGCGGAGCCGAGGTCACCAAGGAGCATAACCCGGCCGTTCCCTACACTGTCGAGGAGATAGTAAGAGAGGCTAAGTCTGCATACGACGCCGGCGCAGCGCTCATTCACCTGCACGTAAGATGGGACGACGGAACCCCCACTCAGGACAAGGGCCGTTTTCAGGAGTGCGTGGACGCAATCCGCAAAGTCTGCCCCGATGTAATAATTCAGCCCTCCACAGGAGGCGCGGTGGGCATGACGGATCTCGAACGTCTTCAGTCCACCGAGATAGTGCCCACCCCGGAGATGGCAACTCTCGACTGCGGAACCTGCAACTTCGGCGGAGACGAAATCTTTATCAACACGGACAACACCATAATTAACTTTGCCAGGATACTCAAGGAGAGAGGCATAAAGCCCGAATGCGAAGTGTTCGACAAGGGTATGATAGACATAGCTCTTAGAGTGGACCGCATGGGTCTTTTAGAGCATCCCATTCACTTCGACTTTGTTTTAGGTGTTCAGATGAGCGCCACCGTAAGAGACCTCGTTTTCATGGCCGGATCGCTTCCTCCCGGCGCAACCTGGACGGCAACCGGAATAGGCAGACACGCCTGGAACATAGCCGCCGCAACCATAGCCATGGGCGGGCACGTGCGCATAGGCTTCGAAGACAGCCTCTATCTGGAGAAGGGCGTTTTGGCCAAGAGCAACGGAGAGATGGTTGCGAAGGTCGTAGAGATTGCAAAGCTGCTCGGAAGGCCCATAGCAACTCCGGCCGAGGCAAGAGAGATACTCCATCTGCCTCCTTTAGCCTAAAACTGTTAGCAACGATACGGGCGGCCTTTTCGGGTCGCCCTTGGTTTTTGAGATGTCATTTGCGGGAGATACAAAAAAAGAGCTTACCGGCGTAATGCCCGATAGAAAATGCTGCGAGCTCGCTGAGATTGCGGGCTTTCTTCGTTTTGCGGGTTCCATAACATTTGCCGCCGGCGGCATGGGGCTTAAGGTGTCCACGGACAATCCGGCGGTCGCCCGTCTTTCTTTGAGCCTGATTAAGACCTATTTCGGGGTAAAGAGCGAATTGAGCGTCTCGGAGAACCCCAATCCTTCGGGCGGCAAGCTCTACGAGCTTGTGCTCGGTCCGGAATCGAACGCCGAGGCTATTTTAAGAGAGACCGGAATGCTCGGGATAAGAGAAGGCGGAAATTATCTTACCGACGGAATAGATCCGGCGATAACCAAAAAACGCTGCTGCAAAAAGTCGGCGCTCAGGGGCATATTTCTTGCCGCGGGTTCCGTAAGCGACCCTGTAAAGAGCTATCATCTGGAGATAGCCTGCGCAAGAGAAAACACGGCCATAAGCGTAAAAAGACTGATAGAGGCTTTCGGGCTCAAGGCGAGGACGGTTGTAAGGCGTTCGCGTTTTGTGGTGTATTTAAAGGACGCCGAACAGATTGGAGATTTTTTAAGCCTTACCGGAGCGACTTCCCAATATCTTCATTTTAAGAACGTACAGGTTACGAAGCAGATAAAAAACGACGCAAACAGGGCGAACAACTGCGATATCGCCAACGCCGAAAGAACGGTGGGAGCCGCGCAGAGGCAGCTGGCAGCAATAAGGATGATAGACGAGGCAAAAGGCATAGAAAGTCTTACGGACAGACTCTACGAAACCGCCAGGATGCGGCTCGCGCACCCGGAGCTTTCCCTGAGCGAACTTGCGGAGCTTTTCGACCCTCCGTTAAAGAAGTCCGGATTAAACCACAGGTTCGAAAAGATAATCTCGATAGCCGAAAACATAGACAGATAGACATAGACATATGGATATATAGTGAGTGAAGCCTGCGTCGTATGAAGCGTCTTCATATAAGAACAGGCTCCTTGTAGAGGGACGGAAATGGGCATAGAGCTTATGATTAAAAACGCGCTGGGGAAGATAGTTTCTCCGGTTCGCAGAATAACGAGACTTTTCCCCATAGACGGAGAAAGAGCGCTTGCCGCGGTATTCCGTTGCAATCCCAAGGCGAGCCCGGGCGAGCGGATGGAGCTTCTTAAGCTGCTCATACAAAACAATGCCGGCGCAAGCTTTGTCATTACGGGGGAGATACTTTCCGATGCGGAATTTATAAAGGCCGTTATCGACTCCGGCTGCGAGCTTATAAACGGCGGTTATTCGGGAAGGCCCTTTTCGCCTGCAAGAGGCGGAGACCGCCTGCTTCCCCCTTTAAGCGGTTACGAAGCCGTAAAGGCGGATGTTGGGCGACTGCACCGGGAGCTTTCGGATCGTTTCGGATATACGATGAGGGCCGGCATGCCGCCCGGCGGGGTCTGCCGCATAGGGGGAGGCCTTTCGGCCTACGACCTGTACGACGAGTTCGACTATCAGCTTATAGCGGGTTCCATGCATGTTTCGGCCGGAGAAGAAAGCAGCATAGCAGATACCCTCGCTACGGACGAAGAAGCCCTTAATTCCCATGTCGTTGTATTCGGCGACAATTGCGATATAAAGCGGGTACTGGAGAGCCTCGCCGCCGCGGACTACGGCGTATGTTCGCTTTTCGAGCTTTTGGAGATATCGCCCTTTATGGACATAGGCCCGGAACATCCCGCCTTTGAACCGGCCGTAAAGCTGCTCGAGGCAGGGATACCCGTCGCTTTTAGAAACAACAGCTTCTGTCCCGGGCTCTACGAATTGATGGGAGACCTTCTTGTAAGCCTAGCTCCCAAGGAAGCGAGGCTCAAAAAAATAGAGCGCATATTGGACGGCAAGTCCATGATGGGCAGGTATTCCGTCTATAATGCCTACTGCGCCCCCGTATTCTGGGCAAGAGAAAAGAAACTCAAGATTAAATACGATTTTCCGGTCACGAGAGCCTTGTTTCACAGGAGCCTTGTGATAGCGGGCTACGAGGCGGAACTCGGAGGCTTCCGCCTGCAATATCGCCGAGAGGAGTTTATAAGAATACTTTGCGATATAATCTGCGCTACGGAAGACAACGACCCCTACGGGGTTTTTGAAGAGCGCATAAGCCGTCTGGAATATGATTTCAAGAAAAAGATGGGCGAAGAAGAGTTCGCGAAGTTCAAAGAAGAAGTCGAGGCGGAAAGAAACAAGCCGGGCACTTAGCCGGAGAGATTGCTTTATGCAGAAAGATACTCTTAAAAACTATCTCATTTTGAACATTCTGTTCGCAATAATGTCGTTTTCGGCGGTTTTCAGCAAGTTCGCGTCGCAGTGCGATTTTCTGAGCATAAGATACTGTTTCTTTCAGGCCGGCATGGTCTTTATGCTGGCTATATACGCGATAGGCTGGCAGCAGATAATAAAGCGCATGCCTCTTGCCACCGCCTATGTAAACAAGGCGGTAAGCGTGGTCTGGGGGCTTTTCTGGGGGCTTGTCATATTCAAAGAGCAGCTTACTCCCGGAAAGATAGCGGGAGCTCTTATCGTAATCGCGGGTGTAGTGCTGTACGCCTTCTCCGAGGAGGTGAAAGAATGAGCCCCGTGCTTTATGCCGCCTTGCTCCTTGCGGGCGTCTTTATAAATTCCGTATCTCAGATGATGCTTAAGAAAGCCGCGCTCAAAACCTATCCGAGCCGGCTTAAAGAGTACCTGAACGTGAGGGTTGTAAGCGCATATGCGATAAGCACGCTTGTAACGATGCTGTACAGCTATGCGTATAAGGGGATTCCGCTGTCTCTGGGCCCCGTATTGGAGGCTGCGGGTTATATCTTCGTTACCATGTGGGGCGTAAGCGTATTCGGGGAAAAGCTGAACGCGAAAAAGGTCTTTGCGTTGACCCTTATAGTGCTTGGCATCGCGGTATCCGCGTTATGGGGATAGCGCTATTCTTGGCTCTTTGTTGTTATTGATGGCGTTATGGGGATAGCATGATAAAAAAGCGTCTCTTCACTTTATTGCGCGGCAGTGTCGATTTACGTGTTTAAGCTCTCTATCAGGCTCGAGCAGAGCCTGTTTATTTTCTTGTAACGAGGCTGACCGTTTTCCTCGAGGATGAGGAAGCCGCTGTGGAAGCCT
>DAONZO010000063.1:0-6410 GCA_035406945.1 Bacillota bacterium
ACCGACACGCAGTGCTCCGACGGGATATGCCCGGACTGCGGCCGCAAGATAAGCAGGGCCAAGGAGGAAGCCTTTTTCTTCAAGCTCTCCGAGTATGCCGAGCCGCTGAAAAAACTGCTCTCAAACGGCGAGTTTTTGAAGCCGGAAAGCCGCGCAAACGAGATGCTCGGCTTCATAGACCAGGGGCTCGATGATCTCTGCATTTCCCGCACCAGCTTCAACTGGGGAGTTCCCGTGCCCATAGACGAAAAGCACGTCATATACGTGTGGCTCGACGCCCTCAGCAACTACATAACCGCGCTGGGATTTCCCGCGATAGACGGCGAGAGCGACGAGAAATACAGGCGCTACTGGCCCGCCGACTTCCACCTCGTAGGCAAGGAGATAGTACGTTTTCACTCCATAATATGGCCCGCCATAATGATGAGCATAGGCGAGCCTCTTCCCAAGCATGTGCTCGGACACGGCTGGCTTTTAATCGACGGCGGCAAGATGAGCAAGTCCAAGGGCAATGTCGTCGACCCCGTCATACTCATCGAAAGATACGGCGTGGACGCGCTTAAATACTTCCTGCTGCGCGAATACGCCTTCGGGCAGGACGGAGCCTTCACCAACGAGGTAATGCTGAGCAGAATGAACTTCGACCTCGCGAACGACCTCGGAAACCTGGTGTCGAGAACCGTTTCGATGATAGAAAAGTACTTCGATGGAATAGTTCCAGGATCCGGCCCCTCCGAAGGGCCCGACGCCGAGCTCAAAGAGCTTGCGTGCGGGGCATGGAAGAAGGTCGAAGCCGACATGGACAAATTCGCCTTTAACACGACCTTGGAACACATATGGGTGCTCGTGCGCAGAGCCAACAAGTACGTGGACGAAACGACTCCCTGGATTCTTGCAAAAAGCGAGGAGAGCCGCCCCCGTCTTGCAGCCGCGCTTCACAATTTAGCGGAATGTCTGCGCATAGTTTCGGTGCTCATATACCCCTTTATGCACACCACTTCCGTCAAGATGAGGAATCAACTGGGTCTTGGAAGCGATGAACCCAAATGGGAGGACGCCCGCGTCTTCGACCTCATGGACGGCGAGCGGGTGGAGAAGGGCGAAGTGCTCTTCCCCAGACTGGACATAGAAAAAGAGCTTGCGGAGCTGGAGGCTCTGAAAGCCGACGCGGAGGGCTGATATGCTCTTCGATACTCATACTCATATAAACGACAGGCGCTTCAACGAAGACCGGAACGAGATAATGGAGGAGATAAGGTGCTCCGATGTAGGCTTTATCTGCGACGTCGGCTTCGATTTGGCAAGCTCCGAAAAGAGCGTGGCCCTCGCGAAAAAATACGACTTCTGCTATGCCGTGGTCGGCTGCCATCCGCACGACGCCAAGAATTTCAGCGACAGGCAGCTCGACCGCATAAGGGCGCTTTCCAAGCAGCCCAAGGTGGTCGCCATAGGGGAAATAGGCCTCGATTACCACTACGATTTCTCGCCGAGAAACGTGCAGCGCTATTGGTTTGAACGCCAGCTCGGCCTCGCTTTGGAGCTCGGAATGCCCATATGCATTCACGAAAGAGAAGCCGCGGGCGACGTAATGGAAATACTGAAGGATTCGGGGGTCTTTTCGAAGGAGAGAACCTCCCTCTTCCCGGCGAAACCGGACGGATCCCCCGACGCAAGGCTGGAGCTCCACTGCTTTTCGGGGAGTGCCGAAATCGCCGCTCAGTACGTCAAGTTGGGTGCGTCTTTTGGAATAGGCGGGCCGATAACGTATAAGAACGCGAGAAAGGCCGTCGAGGTGGTCGCGCAGACAGATCTTTGCCACATATTGCTGGAGACCGACTGCCCCTACCTTACACCCGTGCCCTGCCGCGGTAAGCGCAATAAGCCTGTCTACGTGGAGTATGTCGCAAGAAGAATAGCCGAAATAAAGGGCGTTTCATACGAGGAGGTCGCGAAGCTAACGACGCTGAACGCCAAACGCTTCTTTGGAATAGAGTCTTAATCCCCGGTCCGTCGTTTCGGCGAATTTCAAGAAAGGAAATGCATCATGTCTGAAAACTGCAATAACGATTGTTCGAGCTGTTCGGCGGACTGCGAAAGCAGAAAGCCGGTGGACTTCAGAGCTCATCTGAACGAGCATTCGAGTGTAAAAAAGCTAATAGGCGTGCTCTCCGGAAAGGGCGGGGTAGGCAAGAGCATGGTCACATCGCTTCTGGCCGCGGCCAGCGCGCGAGCGGGTCAAAAAACCGCGATATTAGACGCCGATATAACCGGGCCGTCCATACCCAGGATTTTCGGGCTTAAGGAAAAGGCTTACGGAGTAAAAGAGGGCATTTTACCCGTAAAAACCAAGACCGGAATAGACGTGATGTCTCTCAATCTGCTCGTGGATCACGACACGGATCCTGTGGTCTGGCGCGGACCCGTAATAGCCGGCACGGTTAAGCAGTTCTGGACGGAAGTTGTCTGGGAAGACGAGGACGTCATGTTCATAGACATGCCGCCCGGAACCGGCGACGTTACGCTGACGGTGTTCCAGTCGCTTCCGCTCGACGGTATAGTGATAGTGAGCACCCCGCAGGAGCTCGTCGGAATGATAGTGGAAAAGGCCGTCAGAATGGCGGAACTCATGAACATTCCCGCCCTCGCTCTGGTGGAAAACATGAGCTACATGCAGTGTCCGAGCTGCAGCGAAAAGATATATCCCTTCGGAAAGAGCCGCCTCGGCGAGCTTGCGTCGAAGTACGGCATACCGCTTACGGCTGCCATTCCCATAGATGCGGATCTTAGAAGCGCCTGCGACGAAGGGCGCATAGAGGACTACGCCGGAACCTGTCTTATGGAGCTGGCCGTCGCTCTGCTCGAAGAATAAAGCACTTGAAAAAGCCCGGCAGGCGTTGTAGAATAAAACGCTTGCCTGCGCGGATGTAGTTTAGTGGCAAAACAGCAGCTTCCCAAGCTGCGGTTGTGGGTTCGATTCCCATCGTCCGCTCCAAATCATAAGCCCTGTAATCACAACGCTTACAGGGCTTTTTGTTGATTTATCAACGCTTTGCGTGATTTTATCTGTTGCAGTTTGTTGCGGTTTGCCGCGGTCTTATGCCGTTTATTACATATTTTTTCATCAAAATATGTAACGGAGGTTTACAAAACAGAAAAACAGACGTGGTGTTTAACATGTAAACACATCCCTTGGTCCGTAAGGGTTTGTAAAATAAGTGTTGCAAAACCACTAATTGCCTTATATAATCATCAGGATATTGGAGGTAAAAGTGAATAGAGGCGAAGCGGCTCAATTTTCTCCGCCATATTGACATTATGTAAATTACGTAATAAACTCTATTCATAAAAAAGCATGAAGCGCAGAGAGCTTGTAAAAAAGCTGGAAAAGGCCGGATACAAACTCGTCAGAATCGGCAATCATTTCATTTACGAAAAAGCGGGCTGCCGTTCGGTACAAGTCCCGAATCACAGGGAGCTTAACGAGCGAACGGCAAAGCAAATCCTAAAGGATGCAGGCTTGCTATAAGCCTAGGATAAGGAGATTAAAATGACAGAATACGTATATCCCGCAGTGTTTCATAAGAATCTCGACGGAAGTTTTACGATAACATATCCGGATCTCCCCGGTTGTATAAGCGAAGGGAAAAATATAGCGAACGCCATGTACATGGCGCAGGATGCCCTGAAACAATGGATGGAATATCTGACGGACAGCAAGAAGGATATTCCCGAGCCAAGCTTTATAGACGATATTATCGTTAAAAAAGATGAATTTAAGAGCTATATAAGGGTTGAAGTAAAGGATGAACGGGCGGTGCGCCGCACCGTCAGCCTGCCTAAATGGATGGATGACAAGGCAATTGCCGAAGGCCTCAGTCTTTCGCGTATACTCCAGGAAACCCTGTTATCCCGGTTTTGACGGAGGCGATTACCGGTTTGCCTGAAAGCCGAAGCAGGCGGCATAAAGCTCTCAAAAACCCTCCGGCAGGCGTTAAAAACCCGACTGCGCTCGGGAAGAGCGTAAATGTAAACCCTTTGCAACCGCCGGTTGCTCATTTTCCAAGCCGGCTTTATGGAATGTAAAGACACAGCTTTGTTACTATAAAGCCGTAAAACAGAGCTGCGGCAAAGGAGGAAGAAAAAATGATACTTGCAGACAAGATAATAGAACTCAGAAAGAAGAACGGCTGGTCTCAGGAAGAGCTTGCCGAAAAATTAGGCGTAAGCCGTCAGTCGATTTCCAAGTGGGAGGGCGCCCAGTCCCTGCCCGACATGAACCGCATAATAAAGATGTCGGAACTCTTCGGAGTAAGTACCGATATTCTGCTCAGAGACGAGCTGGTTTTGGAGCCGTCGACGATTCATACGGAAGAACTCGTCCCGGACTCTTCTCTCACCAACGTTTCCGTGGAAGAGGCCAACACGTTCCTGGAATATCGCGTCAAAGCCTCCGGAAGAATAGCCCTTGGCGTAATGATGTGCATACTCTCGCCCATAATGCTCATAATAATGGCGGCGGCGCAGGAAAACGAAATACTCAACATTCCCGAACCGAGGGTAGCGGGATTGGGCCTCATAAGTCTCTTTCTTCTGGTGGGCGGGGCGGTTGCCCTCTTTATCAGCACGGGCATAGCCGGAGACCGCTTTGAGTATCTCGAACACAACAATCTGGACACGGCCTACGGCGTGGACGGAATAGTAAGGGAGCGCAGAGAACGCTTCCGCGACACCTATACCCGCATGCTTACCCTCGGAATAGTGCTGTGCGTTGTCTCCGTGCTGCCCATAGCGGTAACTCTTATTCTAAGGGGTGAAGAAGATTTTGCCATGGCTCTTGCCGCGGCCGGTCTCTTAACGTCCGTGGCCGTGGGAGTATTTCTCATAGTACGGGCTTCCATAGTCTGGAGCAGCTTCCAGGTACTGCTGGAGGAAAACGACTATTCGCGCTCCGTCAAAAACGAAAAAAGGTCCTCAAAGCCTTTATCTCGTATATACTGGGCTTTGGTATGCGCGGCCTACCTCGCTTACAGCTTCATTACAAGAGACTGGCAGCGCAGCTGGATTATATGGCCCGTTGCGGGCGTGGCGTACGGCGCCGTAAGCGGAATAGTTTTAGCTCTTCGCAAAAAAACCTAGGCGCCGCAGCATAGCGACACGGCAAAGCGGGCGAAGCAAAGCAAATATCGCGAAGCACAAAAAGACCGCCTTTAAAGACTTGCTCTTTGGGCGGTCTTTTGCATCTTACCTTGCCGTTGCCCGGTGGCTGTTGCCAGGGGCCGGTCGGGGCTTAGAGGCTTACCCTTGTGCCGGTCTTGCCTTCTATGCCTTCGGCGGCTTTTTCCAGCAGGGTTATGAGCGTAGCCCTGCCGGGCTTGCTCGTCGCAAAGCTGAGAGCGGCCTCAACCTTAGGGAGCATGGAGCCGGGGGCGAACTGCCCCTCTTTTATGTACCGTTCCGCCATTGCGGGGGTCAGCACATCCAAAAACTCCTGATTAGGCTTGTTGTAGTTGATGGCAACCTTCTCCACGGCGGTCAGTATTATAAGCATGTCGGCGTCTATCAGCTCGGCCAGCTTTGCGGACGCAAAGTCCTTGTCGATAACGGCGGGAGTTCCGAAGAGCTTGCCGTCGCGTCTGACAACGGGGATTCCTCCGCCGCCGACGGTTATTACGACATTGCCCGCGTCAAGAAGGGCGGCGACCGTGTTCTTTTCTATTACGTCCACGGGCTTGGGAGAAGGTACTACCTGGCGGTAGCCTCTGCCGGCGTCCTCAACCATGGTGTAGCCTCTTTCGGCGGCAATCCTTTCGGCGGCAGCCTTGTCGTAGAAGGCCCCTACCGGCTTGGTCGGGTTGCTGAAAGCGGGGTCCGCCTCGTCAACCAGAACCTGAGTCACCACCGTTGCCACGTCTTTCACCATGCCTCTTGACGCAAGCTCGTTGCCTATGGCGTTCTGGAGATGGTAGCCTATGTAGCCCTGGCTCATCGCTCCGCACTCGGGGAAGGGTATGTCGGACTTTATGGCTCCGGCCTCCGCCGCGGTGGACATTCCCAAGTTTATCATTCCGACCTGGGGTCCGTTGCCGTGGGCTATTATTACCTCGTTGCCCTGAGCTATCAGGTCAACGATGGGTTTTGCGGTCTGCGAGACCAGCTCGAGCTGCTCATAAGGGGTGTTGCCCAGGGCGTTTCCGCCGAGGGCTATAACTATTCTTTTTCCCATTTTCAGTTACACAGCCTCCGCCTATACGTTGCCGATGGTGGCGACCATGATGGCTTTAATGGTGTGCATTCTGTTTTCGGCTTCGTCGAAGACCTTGCTGTTGGGGGAGAGGAATACGTCGTCGGTGACCTCGCGTATATCGTAGCCGAGCTCCATCTGGCTCTTGGCCATGGTGGTGTTGAAGTCG
>DAONZO010000064.1:0-5057 GCA_035406945.1 Bacillota bacterium
GCGCCGCTCTGGTCTTTAATAATCGAAGGATGTATATAGGGCGGGCAGACCCGGGTGTGTTCGCCGGCGTCGTACCACCCGTTTACCTGAACCGCCGTTTTGCCGTTTCCGTACACGGAATATATATTGTAGCCGAAGTTCTTGCTTATAAGCGGTATGCTGCGCGTGAGACCGGATACGAAATCGCAGAAATCTCTGCCTTCAACCAGATTGTAGCGTGGGGAAATGCTGAAACTGAAGACCTCGCTTCCCGCGGTCAGCGTTGTGAGCGGCTCGTAAGAGCTCTCGTGGAAAAGGTCCTTCCAGTTGGTGTTTCCGCGGCTTTCGATCCCCGCTTCCAGAGAATAGCCCTCGTTCAGCGCCTGCTTAAGCTCCGCGGGAAGCTCGACGGAGAAGTTGATCGTGGGATAATTCTGCGCCAGATAGGTTTCCAAGCCTCCGCATTGTTCTATGTCCGAGTCGTAGACTTTAACCTTGTTCGAGCCGCTGCCTATTATCCAGTAGTTTCCGCTGTAATGCCACATGGGGAGCTCGTAGCCTTCCTTTGCGGTGTAAACTCTCTTTTTTTGACCGCCTGCCGCGGAAAAAGGTGCAAAAAGCGTGACTATAAGCAGGCACAGCAGTATGCTGAGCCGCAAATTCAAAAATTTTTTCATGGGCTTTGCCTCCTACCAGCAGAAGGCGGAGCAGCTGCTCGGCTCGGTAAGATAGTAGCTTTTAATCTCTCCGTCGAAGTAGCGACGTGCCATCATGGAAAGCTTGGTAGAACCGTCGTACTCCCTTATGCAGACATAAGTTGCGCTCTCGCCGATTTCCAGAGTTCTTTCATCGAGAAGGTCGTATATTTCAAGGCGCAGAAAAACCGCCTTTCCCGCAAGACCGCCGATTGTGCCGAGGGACATGCTGACGGTCTTGGCGGAAGGGTCGTAGTTTTCGGGGATGCTAATCCAGGCCTCATCGCTGTTTTTGAAGAAGACGGTGTCTTCTGCACCCTGAGAGTTTCGAACATATATGTGGAGGTCCACCGCGAAGTGGTAGCGGGAAGGGATCTCCGGCTGGGTGTAGGTGAATGTGTAGTTGTTCGGGCTGCCGCTTATCCTTGCCGAGGCGAGAACCTCGTCCAAAACAGCCTTGTGGTCGGCACGCATAAGTTCTAACGGGTGCTTGCCCTCGTTCGGGTCCGGCGGTCCGACCTCGCCGAAGCAGTGCTTTCCGAAATAGCGGAAGTACCTGCCTTCGTCGGTCAAGACCAGCCAATGACCGTTCTTGAATATTCTTATGACCCGCCCGCCGAGGTTTGCTTCCGCGTCCAGCCTTTTCATATAGTTTATTACGGCCGCGGCCGCCTCGCTGCGCCTGAGGCTGTTTTGCGGGCGGAAGCTGCCGTCGGGGTAGCCGTTCAAAACCGCCGCCGCGCTGCATACGTCTATGCTTTCTCTTATTTTGATGTCGGCGGCTTCGTCGCAAAAGCTCGGGGGCGCATTTTCGGATTCAACCTCTCTTGCCTGTATAAGGCCGGAAAGCAGCAGGGCCATGTGACTGCGCGGTATGGGGCTGTCGAGGCTCTCTTTCGGGAAATCTTCCTCTTTAATATAGCCTCTTTCTATGGCGAAGCGATGATAGCGCTCGGCCCAATGAACCGGCTGCGGAATCTCCCCGCTCTCTTCTATGGCGAGGCACATGGCTAAAAACTCCGCGTAGCTGACCTCTTTTTCCGGTCGGAAGCTGCCGTCGGGATAGCCGGATATCAGCCCGCGACCGGCGGCATCGTAAACCGTTTCAAAGAACCAGTCTTCGCTTCCGACATCGCTGAACAGTATTTCTCCGCCGTCGTTTGCCGCGGAGGGCATGAGCGGAAGCATCAGAAGGATGCAGAAAATGGCGATTAGTCTTTGTTTCTTCATAATATCATCTCCAAGCAGCAAGCGTCATTCGCGAGAGCATTATATTACATATATTTACAAAAATCAAGACATTTATATAAAATAACAAAATCTTCTATGAGAGAATATTTTCTCCGGGAGGATGCCTGTCCGCTTTTCGAGATAAGAATTCCGCTTTCAAGCTACGCTTGGGCGTAATAAAAGCAACTCCGGCTCGGGAATGAGCCGGAGTGTTATTTCGCGCGGTTTAAGTTTTCTTCCTATATTATTATAAAAGCTGTTTAATCTTTCTTAGCGGCTCGCCTATATTGAACAAAAAAGCCATCATTGCGGCGCCTTCTCTCATAAAGTAATTTATGCGGCTTACCGGAAGCCTGCTCTTTGCCGGAAGCCCCTCGAAGCGCTGTCCGAAAAAATGCTCGGACATGGTGCGGGCCCGGTAAATGTGGTATTCGCTGGAGCATATCACTATGGACTTGCCCTCCGCGCCCCCGTCTATCATGTCGACGGAAAAACGCAGGTTTTCGTCCGTGCTGGCGGATTTTTCCTCCAAAAGGCAGCGGCTTCTTTCTATGCCAGAGGCTTCGATCAGGCGCGCCATGGCCTCCGCCTCGGAGATGTCTTCTCCCGGGCCTTGACCTCCGCTCAGTATTGCTATCGTGCGCGGATTTTCCTTAAGATAGTCCGCGGCGGCGCAAACCCTGTCTCGCATGGCTATGGAAGGCGTTGTGCCGCGCACCGCGCAGCCCAGAACTATCAGATAGTCCGCGTCTTGCGGCGGAACGCATAAGGCGTCTTTAATGATGTTTATCTCAAAAAACGCGAACGTGACGACAAAGACACATATAAGGGCTATAAACGCTATCTTCGCTTTTTTCGGAAGCAGGGTCAGAAGCAGTACCGCGGCGGCAGCGGCGGCAAGCGTAAGGGCTATAAAGCCGTAGCCTACGAGTGCGAATTTGAAGAAGGCGGCCGCCGAAAGCAAGATCAGCACACTTGCAAGTGTTGTTTTCTTAATTTTTTTCATGTCGGTATTATAGCACTTATAAGAATTTGTGCAAATATTTTTCAAAATGATAAATGAATAAAGATACAGGAAAATAAATATATAATTACCATGTCATCCTTACTATGTATAAACCAAAAAAATATCCGAGTATTTCAGTCAACAAGTATTGTTTTTTCAGCCAACAATTTATTAACGCAAACAAAATATGTATATTTTCAAGTAGATATTGCATTGATTCGCTCCGTTTGTTATAATGACTTTCGACTTGGTGGCTCCCATGAGTTTTTTTGTATTGCGGCTTCATTGGCCGGGCAAGCAGTGGGAGTCCGTAATATTTCTCTAATACTTGGAGCGTGTCTATGGCAATCTATATCTTGAAACGCGTAGGAGTGGCTCTGCTTACACTGCTCATAATCATGACGATAACATTTTATCTCATGGACGCGGTGCCGGGGAGCCCGTTTCTTACGGAAAAATCCACGCCGAAGCAAATTGAACTTGCTGAAAAAAAGTATGGCTTGGACAAACCTAAAATAGTTCAACTTAAGAACTATATTGTAAGCTATTTAAAGGGAGATCTCGGAACTTCCCTAAAGATGCAGGAGGGTACTTCCGTAAACACCATCATCTTCCATCAGGGTAAGTTCGGTCTCTCCATAAAACTCGGTCTTTCGGCTCTTTTCGTCGCAGTAAGCGTGGGAATACCGCTGGGCTGCATAGCGGCCTACAACCGGGGCACTTGGCTGGACGGACTTTTGAGGGTAATAACCACCATAGGCGTTGCGATGCCGGGTTTCGTTCTGGCCACCCTTCTTCTTGTGGCCTTCACTGTAAAACTGAAGATATTCAACGTAATTTCGGGCGACCTTCCGGATCTTAAGAGCATGATACTGCCTCTTATTTCCATGTCGGCCTACTATATATGCTATGTGGCAAAGCTGACGCGCACGTCCATGCTCGACGCCATCAATCAGGATTATATAAGGACGGCGAGAGCCAAAGGCGTCAAAACCCGTACAATTGTCCTTAAGCACGCTTTAAGAAACAGCCTTATCCCCGTAATCACCTATCTGGGGCCTGTTACGGCCGGCATCATCACCGGAAGCTTCGTGGTCGAGTCCACCTTCTCCATTCCGGGTCTTGGCAGGTATTACGTGCAGTGCATAATGTCCCGCGACTATCCCGTCATAATGGCTACCACGGTAGTCCTCTCCGCCCTGGTAATATTCATGAACCTCATGGTGGACGTGGCCTACAAGATAGTCGATCCGCGCATTACGCTTACAAATAAGGAGGATTAGACATGGCAGACTTTTCAAAGCTCAGCCCGTTCCAGGTCGACCCCTCCCTGATTGAGTCATTGGAACTTACGGCGGAAGATTTCATTCTTGCTGACGATCAGGAAAAAGAAAAAATGGTGGAGAAGCGCAAGAGCGTTTCCTACTGGCGCGACGCGGCAAGGAGATTCAAAGCGAACACCGTCTCCATGGTGGCGCTGTTCATCTTTATAGTGTGCCTTGCTTTCGCTTTCCTCGGGCCGAATTTTATACCTTACGGATACGGGGATCAGTACCGTTCATCTCAGAAGCTGGGCCCCATGGAGTTCTCGAAGGACGAGCAGCTGGTCAAGGACGCTTCCGCCAATCTGGAGGCCTTCTTTGCCACGGCTCTGCAGGCCGGAAGCATAACCGCGCTCGACCCCGGCGACTATTATATAGCCTATAAGGGCCAGACTTACGCCTTTTCTTTCGACACGTATGTCGATAAGATGATAATCGCCGTAAAACCCGGCGCCGGCGAGAACAGCCTTGTAATGATAGATATGAAGGATATAGGCGAGGGCGGCAGCATAAATGCGTCCACGCCCGTCCCGTATACGCAGACCCCTGCGGAAGGAGCGAAGCAGCTTAAAATCGTAAGAACCGTATTTCCGCACGTCTTCGGGACCGACTCCGTAGGAAGGGATCTTATGGCGCGTACCATGTACGGAGCCAGAGTTTCCATAATGATAGGTATAATGGCGGCGATAATAGTCCTGTTCATAGGATCCATATACGGCTCCATATCGGGACTTGCCGGAGGCGCTGTCGACTTCGTAATGATGCGTATAGTCGAACTTATATACTCCATACCGGACGTTCTGATAGTTCTGCTGCTTCAGGTCG
>DAONZO010000064.1:5067-6296 GCA_035406945.1 Bacillota bacterium
TAACGAGTGGTTCGACAAAAGCGATCTTGCCATAGCAAAAGCTCTATCCGCGCTCGGAAGCGGAGTCGTCAGCATATTTATAACATTCGCCATGCTCTATTGGGTCACCATGGCCAGAATAGTAAGAGGCCAGGTTCTCCAGTTGAGAAAGCAGGAATACGTCACGGCCGCCATAGCTTTGGGAGCCGGAAATAAAAGGATTATAAGGAGGCATCTGCTGCCTAACTGCGTCGGAGCTCTCGTAATAACGACCTGTCTGCAGATACCGAGTGCCATATTCCTGGAATCCTTCCTCAGCTTCCTCGGCCTGGGTGTATCCGCCCCCATGGCAAGCTTAGGCTCGCTGTGCTCGGACGCGCTCGCCACCATTACGCTATATCCGTACAGACTTGTGTACCCCGCAGTAATACTCACTATAATAGTCCTTACGCTCAACCTCGTAGGCGACGGACTGCGCGACGCACTCGATCCGCGTCTGAAGAAGTAGAGGAGGTAAACCGATGGACGATAAAAAACTTATTGAAATTAAAGACCTGAAGGTTTCCTTTTTCACCCCCGCCGGCGAGGTAAAAGCCGTCGACGGCATAAGCTACAGCCTCGGATATAACGAGGTCATGGGCATAGTGGGAGAGTCGGGTTCGGGAAAGTCCGTCGAAGCCTATTCCATAATAGGCCTTCTGCAGGATCCCGGCCGTGTAATCGGAGGGAGCATACACTTTGAGGGCGAGGACCTTTTAGCTTACAGCGAAGAGCAGATGAGGGATTTCCGCGGGAACAAGGTTTCCATGATATTCCAGAACCCCATGACCTGTCTCAACCCGGTATACACCATAGGCGATCAGCTCATGGAGGCTCTCACCTGCCACGACAAGACGATAAAGAAGGATGAGGCCCTGGCGAGGGCAATACAAATGCTGGAGCTCGTGGGCATCAACAACGCCGAAAAGCGCGTACATCAGTACCCGCACGAATTCTCCGGCGGAATGAGGCAGAGAGCGATGATAGCCATGGCGCTTATCTGCGAGCCCAAGCTGCTCATTGCCGACGAGCCCACCACGGCTCTGGACGTCACCATTCAGGCTCAGATTCTGGATTTGATGAAGGATTTGCAGCACAAAGAAAATACGTCTATAATATTCATCACGCATAACTTAGGAGTTGTTGCGGAAATATGCGACAAGGTTTCGGTAATGTACGCCGGCAAGATAGTGGAGCAGGGAGATGTAAAG
>DAONZO010000065.1:0-6232 GCA_035406945.1 Bacillota bacterium
CTGCCCGTCGAAACCCTTGGAATTCTTAAGATTGCGTTCGTCCAGCCATACGAGGAATATGCAAAGCAGGAAGCACCACAGAGATTCGTACAGAAATGTCGGGTGCACCAATTGCCCGTCGACCTCTATTGCCCACGGCAGATCGGTGGGCGTTCCGTGAGCCTCGCTGTTGAAGTAATTTCCCCAGCGGCCTATGGCCTGAGCAAGAGCGACGCCTGTAAACGCCATGTCCATCCACTTAAGAACGTTCTGCTTGCGCTTATAAAGTATATAGCACATCAGGCCTATGCCGAATATAAGCCCCCCGTGTATGGCAAGGCCCCCTCCCCTCAGATTTAACGCGGACAAGGGATTTGCGGCATAGCGTTCCCACTCGAAGACGACATAGTAAAGACGCGCGCCAACTATCGCAAACGGAATGCAGTACAGCACGATGTCCAGAACCGTTTCGCGCTCAAGGCCGTGCCTGGGAGCACGCAGATACACAAGAGCGGTACCGAGCACCATGCCCGTAACGAGCATTACCCCGTACCACATTATATCAAGCCCGAACAGGCTGAACGCGACCCTGTCGGGAACCGGAAGAAAGCTGCTCATAGGCTCATTGCCTCCTCGATAATCACAAATTCGGGCCCGTAAAAGAACTTACAGCTCGTTCCTGCCCTCCAAAGCCTTGGCCAAGGTGACCTCGTCGGCGTATTCGATGTCGCCGCCCACGGGAAGTCCGTAGGCTATGCGCGTCACCTTTATGCCGGCAGGCTTTACGAGGCGGGAAATATACATGGCCGTCGCTTCGCCCTCCACCCTCGGGCTGGTGGCAAGTATCAGCTCGCTGACCTCGTCGCTTTCCTGAAGGCGCGTTATAAGCGATTTCAGGTTTATGTCCGCAGGTCCTACGCCGTCCAAAGGCGATATGGCGCCATGAAGAACATGGTAGCGCCCCCTGTAAGAAGCCGACCTCTCCATGGCAAAGATATCCCTGGGAGATTCCACCACACAGATGACGGAGTCGTCGCGCGTCTTGTCCGAGCAGAGGGGGCACGGATCCGCGTCCGTGTAATTGCCGCATATGCTGCAGCGCCTGACGTTTCTTTTCGCCTCTAATATAGCCGAAGAAAGGGCCTCGGCCTGTTCGTCGCCAAGCGACATTATATGAAAGGCAAGGCGCTGGGCGCTCTTGCCCCCCACTCCGGGCAGTTTTCCCAGCTCGCCCATGAGTTTTGAAAGAGCTTTAGGATAGTAATTCATGGCTTAAAACGGCAGCCCCATGCCGCCGGTGACCTTCCCCATTTCGGCCTGAGAAAGCTCGTCTATCTGGCGCATGGCTTCGTTCGTTGCGGCCATTATAAGGTCCTGAAGCATCTCGACCTCTTCCGGGTCGCAGAGCTCCGGCTTTATCGTGACGGCCACAAGCTCGTGCTTTCCGTTGACCCTGACGCTGACGGCTCCGCCGCCCGCAGAGGCCTCGGTTTCGGCGGCTTCTATCTCTTCCTGAACCGCGCTCATTCTGTCCTGCATCGCCTGAAGCTGGGCCATCTGAGCGGGGTTCATGCCGCCCGCAGACGCTGCCTTGCGCTTTTTCCCGGCCTTCATTCCTTTACCCATTATATTGAACCTCCTGATTGATTATGTTTATAACAGTATTAGTCGACCACCTTTACATGCAGCTTAAGCCGCCTGCCGAAGGCGGTCTCTATAAGATTCTCGAACATTGCGGCATTGGTCTTAAAACGATTTTCCGTTACGGAGTTGCTTACCAGTATGGTAATGTCTTTTTCCTCTACGGAATAGAGGGCCGCTCCGGACATCTGAAGCTGAATGGGTACCGAAGCGTCGTGGAGCACCTCATCCCAGCGCTCGTCGTCCGTTTTTTCATTAAGCGATTCGCTTTTGTCCATCTCCGCAATGCTTTCCCGAATTTCGCTCATTTCCGCGGCGCTCATATTTTCGACGGATCCAAAGTCTTCTACGTCGAACTCTCTGCGAACAGGCACGGGGCTCCGGGGAGCCTCATCTTTTTTAAGCGGCTCGCTGTCTTTAGGCCGGAAGCTGTTTTCCGCCTCTTTGGCGCCGCTTTGCAACTCTTCGGAATCAATCTCCCGCTCAGACGGTTTTTCTGACTCCTTGGGGCGGTTTTCCGGCTCGTTGACCCTTCTCGCCCGCTCCTTGGGGCCGCTTTCCGGTCCCCGGCGACCGCTCTTCCCTTCTTTGCGCGTCGTTTCCGTCGCTCCCGTCTCCTGAGGCGCGTTTCCCTCCCCCGCCGCCATGCGTACTATCGCAAGCTCTATGAGTATGCGCGGACGCGGTGACCACTTTGCGTCCGATATGGCTCTTGCGAGTTCAACTATCCATCCGCGAAGCGACTCGGTATCGGCGCGGGAGCACTGCTCCCTCAGGCGGGCTATGTTTTCGAGCGAAAGGTTGAGCACGTTCTCCGGGTTTTTCATATACTTGATGATTATAAGATTGCGAAGGTGCTCCATCCAGTCTCTCGCGAACTGCGAGGCTTCTTTTCCGTCGGACAGGACATCCGCAAACAAGCTGAGGGCATTTCCGGCGTCCGCGCGTATTATGCAGTCCGTCATCTCTATAAGGCTCTCGGCCCCGGTGATTCCGAGCAGGAAAAGGACGTCGCTGCGCTCCAGACTGCTTGTGCCTGCTATGCAGCGGTCGAGCAGGGAAAGGCCGTCCCTCGCGGAACCGTCGGCGTTTGAAGCTATGAGCGCCAGCGCTTCTTTGGAAGCCTTTACGCCTAAGCCTTCGCATATCTCGGAAAACCGCCCTATGAGCTTTTCTTCCGGTATCCTTCTGAAATCCATGCGAAGACACCTGGACAGCACCGTGGGAGGCAGTTTGTTGGGTTCGGTGGTGGCCAGTATAAAAACCACGTTCGTCGGGGGTTCCTCCAGGGTTTTGAGAAGAGCGTTGGAAGCAGGCCCCGAAAGCATGTGAGCCTCGTCTATTATATAGACCTTGTTTCTTCCGTAGGCCGGCGGAAAGTTGACGCTCTCGCGAAGATCTCTTATGTCGTCCACGCCGTTGTTGGAGGCGGCGTCTATCTCTATCACATCTAAAAAGCTCCCGTTCGCTATGGCCCTGCAAGCTTCGCACTCCCCGCAGGGTCTTTCTCCGTCCGAAAGGCAGTTGAGGGCTTTCGCAAGCAGCCTTGCGGTAGTGGTCTTACCCGTTCCGCGCGTGCCGCAAAAAAGGTACGCGTGGGCGACGGTACCGGATTTAATCTGGTTTCTGAGTATAGTTACTATATGCTCCTGACCCAAAAGATCATCGAAGATCTCCGGACGGAAGCTCCTGTACAGAGCCTGATACGTAGCCATTTCTTATGCCTCTTTTTCTTAAAAAAACAGCATCCCCGTCGGCCCCGGCCAGGCTGGTCTGCGGCACACGGACATTTCCGCTTAGTGCTGCTTCCTTCCGGACCTGACACGGTTCACAGATGCCCGTTGCGCAGGACCCGGCCGAGGCCGGCGGGGCTGCTTAGGCCGTAATTATACAACAATTTTTTTTGTTTGACAAGGATTTGACCCTCCAAGTATAATAAGCCGATCGGGATACAAAGCTATGATAATACATTTGCTTCAAAAAAAGAAGGGTCGACTGTACAGAAGCGAGGACATCGTGCGCTTCATATTTTCGCAAGACGGAGATAACTCCGTTTCACTCTCTTACGACGCATCGGGCGCCCCTTCGCTGATATCGAAAGACGGCGCATCTTCGTGCGGAATATCAATCTCCGACACCGCACGCTTTTGGGCGGCCGCCGTAGCCCCCGAAAGCAATTTGGGGCTAGACATAGAAGAAAGCTCACGTCGAATTAAAGCTTCAAGCGTAAGAAGATTGCATCCTTTGGAAATAGAATACCTCGCTGCCCTCGAAGAAGGCGGCGCGGAGTGGACAAACGAATTCCTGTGCATCTGGACGCGCAAGGAAGCCTACTCCAAGTTCTGCGGAGCAGGTCTTGCCATCGGTGTCGGCTCTTTTTCCGTTCTGGACGCCGACCTCGCCTACCGCGAAACGATATCCTGCAAAGGAAGACCTCCCGCCGCGGCCGTTCAGCTCAGCCTTCCTTTCGGTCTGATAGGCACGCTCTGCACGGAACCGGACGCAGGCCTCGGGGAGCCGGAAATACGCCTTATTAAATACGAGGGCAGCTTGGCCCTTACGGCTCGCGAAGCGGCGGCGGATATGCTTTTCTCGCGCAACATGTCCTCGCAGGAGCTGATCGAAAAGCTTGTCAAAAAGGGCTACGACCGCGCCGAAGCTTCGCAGGTCGCTTCGGAGATGAAAGCCAAAGGCTATATAGACGATACTTACTGCGCCGTAAGGCTTGCCCGGCGCCTTGCCGATTCCGGCAGCTCGCGGAGCAGAATAAGGCGTCTGCTCAAAGAAAAGGGTTTTTCCGGACCCGACACGGACACGGCCTTGGAAAATCTCGAAGATGAGGGTTTTTTAAGCGATAAGGAAAGAGCCGCGGAAATAGCGGCGGCCATGCTTCCCGTTACCGGCGAAGAAGAAGCCGCGGACAAAAAAGCACTGGCCAAATTGGCGCGAAAGCTTTCTTCTTTGGGTTATTCCGCAAACACCATCTACTCCATACTCGATAAGTACAGATAGGAAAAAATTATGGACAAACATCCGCACGGTCACATACTCCAAGATATAGAAGAGCAGTTGGAGGAAATATTCGACGACGAGGAATTTATTGAACATTCCGCTCAACACAAAATAAATCGTTTAATTGTGATACTCAGGAACATCGCTGTCGTCACAGCCGTATTCCTGTTCCTAATTGCCTTCTTTGTGGACGACGGAGCCAATCGCCTCAGATCCGCGGGTTATTTCTTCGGAGCCGCATGCTATGTTTTAGAGCTCGTCCACATGACTCACTACTTTACTCAAAGCCCGCCCCTAAGAGAAATGTTCATGGCCTATCTCTTCGGCCCCCTGTACCTTCTTATGGGCATAAGCTATCTCTTGCACTGACGATATGAAATACAACAGCAGCCGCCCTCGGGCGGCTGCTGTTAATTTCGCTTTATTCGGCTGCGAGCTACACCATCTGCTTGGCGACTTCTTCCGCGAAGTTCTCCTGCTTCTTCTCCATGCCCTCGCCTACCTCATAGCGTACCATTTCGCTTACCTCTATGCTCTTTCCGAGTTCCCTGGCAACGCTGTCGACGTATTGCTTAACGCTCATCGCATTGTCCTTGACGAACTTCTGATCTAAGAGGCATACTTCCTGAAGAGTCTTCTTGAGACGTCCGACTATCATCTTCTCTATGATATGGTCGGGCTTGTCGGGGGATTCGTTGCGAATCTGCGCCATGATGACTTCTTTTTCGCCGGCAAGATACTCGGCGTCAACGCCCTTCTCGTCGAGATAGAGCGGACGCATGGAGCATACCTGCATCGCGACGTCCTTGCCGACGACGGCTACTTCTTCGGCGGAAGCTTCGGTCTTAAGGCCTACCACAACGGCGATCTTTCCGTTGGAGTGGAGATATCCGACATACCTGACGCCGGGTTCCTCCAACTTTACGATGCGGCGTATGGACATGTTCTCGCCTATCCTGGCTATCTTTGCCGTAAGGACGTCCTGAACGCTGCCTTCGGCTCCGTAGGGCATCTCGAGCACGCAGGTCCCGCAGACTTTCTCCGCTTCAAGACCCATGGCCGCTAATTTTTCGGTAAACTCCACAAGCTCCGGATTCTTTGCGGCAAAATCGGTTTCGGTGTTGAATTCTATGACGCAGGCCTTGGTAGCATCCGCGTTGGTTACAAACCTTACAAGACCTTCGGAGGCTATCCTTCCGGCCTTCTTCGCGGCCTTTGCCATGCCGTTTTCTCTGAGATAATTGACGGCTTTTTCGAAATCGCCGCCGGTCTGAACGAGAGCCTTCTTGCAGTCCATCATTCCGGCGCCGGTGGCCTCGCGAAGCTCCTTAACCTGAGCTGCTGTAATGTTCGCCATATTAGTTCTCCTCCTCCTCAACTGCTTCTTCCGCTATATCTTCCATTATATCTTCCGCATCTTCCTCGGCCTCCTCAGGAATCTCGGCTTCCTGAGCGGCTTCGGAGTAAGATTCGCCCTGATTACCTTCTATGACGGCATCGGCCATCTTGGCGGCTATGAGCCTGACGGCCCTGATGGCGTCGTCGTTTGCCGGTATTACGTAGTCCACGTCGTCGGGGTCGCAGTTGGTATCGCACATTC
>DAONZO010000066.1:0-6191 GCA_035406945.1 Bacillota bacterium
CCTTGTTGCGCTCGGCTCTACGGCTTCTTTTGTATATTCCCTGTTCGAACTCTTAATGATGATAATAGCCCGAAGCAACGGAGATTCCGCCACCGTTATGAAATACGGCATGAATCTCTATTTTGAATCGGCGGCAATGATACCCACGCTCATAACGGTCGGTAAGATGCTTGAAGCCATGTCCAAGGGTCGCACCACCGATGCACTGAAAGGACTTATGAAACTTGCCCCGAAGACGGCCGTCATATACGAAGACGGAAGGGAAAGGGAAGTTGGTATAGAAGAGGTGGAGGTAGGCGATGTTTTTGTTGTCAGGCCGGGCGGAAGCATTCCGGTTGACGGCGTCGTCATCTACGGCGCCGCCGCTATCGACGAATCCGCTCTTACGGGCGAGAGCATACCGGTGGATAAGGAAGAGGACAGCGCGGTATCGGCCGCCACAATCAACAAATCCGGCTATATAAGGTGCCGGGCCACGAGGGTGGGCGAGGACACTACGCTTTCTCAGATTATAAGAACCGTTTCCGATGCGGCGGCGACCAAGGCCCCGCTCGCAAGAATAGCCGATAAGGTTTCGGGAATATTCGTTCCGGCGGTCATGGGCATTGCCTTGCTTACACTCGCCGGCTGGCTCGCGGCGGGAAAGGATATCGGATTTTCCTTGGCAAGGGCTATATCGGTGCTTGTAATAAGCTGCCCCTGCGCCTTGGGTCTTGCCACGCCGGTTGCGATTATGGTCGGCAGCGGTGTGGGCGCAAAGAACGGCATTTTATTCAAAACGGCGGCTTCGCTCGAGGCCGCGGGCAGAACCCGCATTGTGGCGCTGGACAAAACAGGCACGATTACGGAAGGAATGCCCAAGATTACGGATATTGTGCCTTACGGAGTATCCGAGGATGAGCTGTTGACGCTTGCCGCCGCACTCGAGGCAAAGAGCGAGCACCCTCTTGCAAAAGCCGTCATGGAAGGAGCCGAAGGGAAAGACCTGCCTGAAGTTGATGACTTTCAAGTCTTCCCGGGGAACGGCCTTTCGGCAAGGCTTGACGGGCTTATATTGCAGGGTGGAAGCTTCAAATACATCTCCGAAACTTGCGAAGTTCCAAGGGAATTGCAGAATTCCGCAGAGGGGCTTGCCCGGCAGGGAAAGACGCCGCTGCTCTTTGCCATGGGCGGAAAATCCATAGGCCTCATAGCTGTTGCCGATACAATAAGGCAGGATTCGCTCAGGGCAATAGAAGAGCTCAAAGGCATGGGCATCAGGGTAGTTATGCTGACCGGCGACAACGAGCGCAGCGCAAGGACCATAGGTGAAGAGGCGGGGGTGGATGAAGTCGCAGCCGGTCTGCTCCCCGAAGGGAAAGCCGATGCCGTTGCCGAGCTTAAAAAGCATGGCAGGGTTGCCATGGTGGGCGACGGAATAAACGACGCCCCGGCCCTCAGCACGGCGGACATAGGCATAGCCATAGGCGCGGGAGCCGATATCGCGATAGACGCCGCGGACATAGTTGTAATTAAGAGCCGGCTTACGGACGTTTCCGCGGCCATTCGCCTAAGCCGCGCCACTATAAGAAACATACACGAAAACCTCTTTTGGGCTTTCTTATACAACGCCGTATGCATTCCCCTCGCGATAGGCTTGCTCGGAATAGCGATGAACCCCACCCACGGTGCCGCAGCCATGGCGCTTTCGAGCTTTTGTGTATGCGCAAACGCCTTAAGGCTCAACTTTGTTAAGGTTCACGATTCAAGCCGCGATAAAAAGATAAAATAATCCTCGATAAGTTCGAGAATAAAACCCGGCATTCTATGGGTCCGGAATTTATAAATGGTGAAATATACTCCGACATGTGCTATCATTAACCGTAATATGCAAGGAGGTGCAAATGGAGATTTTAAAACAGCTCAACAGCCCCGTAATGTATCTTATATGCGGGGGCATAGTGGCCTTTGTGGCCGTCGTCTGCCTGATTTTTATGCTTCGTGCGTACAAGGCGGGTAAGGAAGTCGGCATGGATACGGTAAAGCTTAAACGGACTATAACAGCCAGCGCAACATTCGCGGTGCTTCCGAGTGTGGGCATTTTACTCGGAGTAATAGCCCTCAGCGGAAGCCTCGGCATACCCCTGCCGTGGTTTCGCCTTTCGGTTGTAGGGGCCTTGCACTACGAGACCCAGGTCGCGAACGCGGCGGCGGAGCAGACGGGACTTTCCTCGCTTTCGGCTTCTCAGATGACACCGTCCGCATTTGCCACGATAGCTCTGCTCATGGGCTTTTGCATTATCTGGGGAATGGTGCTCTCCATTATTTTCACCAGGAAGTATTCGGAAAAGTTGATGAAATCGTTTTCGCCGGAAAGCGGCGATGCTAAGGCCGAGAGTACGGAAAATACCTTCACTCCCGAAAAGAAGAAAAAATCACTCTCAGGTTTTGCGGACAGCGCCATGACGGCTATGTTCATAGGCCTGGTCTCCGCTTACATAGGCAGTTACATAGGCGGCATAAAGGCCAACGGAAATTACATCCCCCTTATAGTGGCTCTGTTCGGAGGTCTTGCGATGGCCGGTTTTGAGTGGGTCAAAGAGAAGAAAAAAGCCGAGTGGATAGACGGTTTTTCAATAGCGGGAAGCATGATAATAGCTATGGCTTCGGCCGTGCTTTTCTCGGGACTTTAGGAAGGGGGCAGGAGTGAATGGATAAGAATGCATATTTCGAAAAATACGATAAGGGCACACATCTGCTCGGAAGAGTCACATCGATAATTTCCCTTGTGCTGTTTTTAGCGGCTCCCTTCTTAATGGCTCACTATCTTGGCGGCAGCGTGGACATGAACGCGTTTTTTAAGGGCTTCCTTGCCATAGGCATAATATATCTCATAAGCGGAATAGCGGAATACGTAATATATGTGCCCATACTCGGGAGCGGAGGCACATACCTCGCGTTTATAACGGGCAACCTTCTGAACATGAAGGTACCCTGCGCGGTCAACGCGCGCGACATAGTAGGAGCCAGGAGCGGCACCCCGGAAAACGAGATAATAGCCACGCTTTCCATAGCGACCTCGTCTCTCGTAACCATAGTGGTACTGGCTTTGGGAGTCCTTCTTCTAATACCGCTTCAGCCCATACTTCAGGCACCGGCTCTTCAGCCCGCATTTGAAAATGTTGTGCCGGCCCTTTTCGGCGCCATGGCCTACAAATATTACCGTGGCAATCTGAAGATTGCCGCGCTGCCTCTGTGCATAATGACGCTGCTTTTCATCTTCGTTCCCGCTCTGCTCGGCGCGGTTTCCTTTATGATAATCCCCAGCGGAGCCATGGCAATAGGCATAGCCTATATGCTCTACAAAAAATCTCAGTAAACAGGTAGCGCCGTGGGTTAGAGTAAGATTAGAATTGGATTAAATTTGGCGTTATTTATAGATTTAGCACCTCCGGATGTTGTATAATAAGCTTGCATTGAAAAGGGGGTGCAAAAATGGGGATTTTCTTATTTGTATGCGGGGTAATCTGGATTGTAATCAAATTGGTCTGCTTCGGTATTAAGGCCGCCTGGGGAATCACAAAGCTGATGTTCTCCGCTCTGTTCTTGCCTATGGTGCTCATCGCTCTGTTTGTCTGCGGTTTCAAGTACCTTGCTATAATAGGCCTTGTTTTGATAATAATGGATGTCGCCTCGAACAGAAGAACGGCCTAAAAAGCGGCAAAAACCATAAATGTCAGGCGCGATATGTTTCGAGCCTGACGTTTTTGTTTTTATAGCTTACACACAAGCTTGAATAGTATCAGTTCATAAACCGGCAAGGTAGTGTCTGTATCGCAAAAGCAGTGAGGCGAACTGCTATTATAGTAAAAAAAAAGAAATAATCTTTGCTTATTGAATAAGCTTGAGTGAGAGAAGCGGATCTATATCGTTTCAAGCGCTTCGTCTATAGATTTTCCATCTAACAGATCCAAGCCTCGGCGCAGCTTGCTTTCATTGCCCGGCGTCAGATTAAAGCGCTCGGCCAGGCGTTTGCCTAAAGCCTTCATGTCCGCCGGGTCTCCGGCAAAGAGCTCCAGCTCCAGCTCCATTATGGGCAGCTCCCCGTTGTCCGTGACTATGCTTCCGGTGTCTATGGCCATTTCCATTATGCTGGAACCGTAGCTTATGCGCATGCGGCTGCGCAGGAACCTCGTTTCCAGCAGGTTTACAAGGCTGCGGTCGCCTATGAGTTCAAGAAGCTTAAGACCGTCTTCGCTTTCCTTGAAAATCTCTTTGGGCGAGGCTATAAAGCAGTTGTCCCCGGCAACGGGAACATTGACTTCCTCTCTCGAATGGAAACCGTCGCTTACTCTTGCCCCCCATTTAAGGGTAGCGAGCATGTAGCCGTCCTCCGAACGCACCCTAAAAGCTACGTTGTTCCCGGAGAGCAGCCTGTCCGGAGTATCGAAGTAGACGGCCTTCATAACGGTTTTTTTTCTTGTAGACATATCGCCTATTTCGGCGAGGTAATCGTCATCCCAAATGGCGTCGGCTGTCGCCTTATCGGGGATGGAGTATTTCATTTCGAGTTCCATATCGGCTCCGTAAAACAATTTTTAATGATGTACCCGCGAATAATATCATATAGCAAAATCATTTGCAATACTTGATTTTAATGATGTTGACGGGCATTAAAGCCTGTGATACAATACAAAGCTGCCTTGGCAAAACAGGCAATTCAATTTAGGAGGAAATTTGAATGATACCCGCATCAGTCAGCAACGAAAACTGCGAAGCAAAGTTCACCATGTCGTTCAGCGCCGAAGAATTCAGCGAGGCGGTAAAGGCTGTTTACAACAGGCAAAAGGGCAAGTTCGAGATCCGCGGATTCCGCAAGGGTCGCGTTCCCCAGAGCATGCTCGAAAGACACTACGGCGAGGATCTCTTCTTTGCGGATGCCGTCGACGAACTTTTGGCGGTGCAGTATTCAAAGGCTCTTGACGAACTTAATATAGACCCCGTCGGAAGGCCTTCTCTGGACTTCGGCGAAGAACCCCTTAAAAAGGGCGAAGGCTTTACCGTCACCGTAACGGTGCCCGTTGCTCCGGTAATTACTGTTGTGGACTATAAGGGAGTTCAGGCCGGCAGAAGGGTTCATACGATTACGGACGAAGACATAAGCGCGGAGCTTGAGGCTGTACGCCGCAGGAACGCGAGGCTCGTTCCCGTAGAAGACGCCGCCGCCGACGGAGACACGGTGATTCTGGATTACGCCGGTTTTGTCGGCGACGAACAGTTTGAGGGCGGCACGGCGGAAAACCAGACCTTAAAACTCGGTTCCGGCAGCTTTATCCCCGGCTTTGAAGAGCAGCTCGTAGGCTGCAAGCCCGGCGACGACAAGGATGTAGAGCTGAGCTTCCCCGAGGAATATCACGCGGAGGAACTGGCAGGCAAGCCCGCGGTGTTTAAGTGTCACATACGCGAGATCAAGAGGGAAGAACTTCCGGATATCGACGACGATCTGGCGGCCGATGTCAGCGAATTCGAAACCTTGGACGAATACAAGGCGAGCATAAGAGAGAGACTGGAAAAAGAAGCGGCCGAAGCTTCGGAGTTCGACGGCAAGAACGCCGTAATGGAGCGCATATACAAGGCCAACAGCTTCGATGTTCCCGATGCGATGATAGAAACTGAAGCCGAAAACATGCTCAGGGAGTTTTCCCAACAGCTCGGCTACAGCGGAATGACTTTGGAGCAGTACTGCGGCTATCTTAAGAAAAAACCGGAAGAAATTAAAGACGAGTTCCTGCCCGATGCCGAAAAGAGGGTAAAAACGAGGCTTATAACCAAGACGATAGCCAGGCAGGAGGGCCTCGATGTTTCCGAAGAAGAACTCGAAAAAGAGTTCGAGGCCATGGCAAAGCAGTACGAGATGGATGTCGATAAGCTCAAGGGCTTTTTCGACGAAGAGAACATCGCCTACATGAAGGAAGATATAGCGATGCGCAAGGCCATAGACTTTGTCTATAAGGCTGCGGAGTTTAAAGATATTGAAGCCTCCGCGGAAACGCCCGAGACCTCTTCGGAAGAGGAGTAAGCGCAGAGCTTGAGATCACTTGGATTATGAGGCGGGGCACCTTGGTGTCCCGCCGGACATTGAAGGGGGTATTTACATGACTTTGATACCGATGGTAGTTGAGCAGAGCTCCAGGGGAGAACGTTCTTACGAT
>DAONZO010000067.1:0-6184 GCA_035406945.1 Bacillota bacterium
CTCTTCGCTACATCGAAAGCTGCTCCGTTCCCAGCGTAATAAAGGCCGACGGACTGGCCCTGGGCAAAGGCGTAATAATCGCCGAAAGCAGACAGGATGCCAAGGACGCCGTGCTCGAAATAATGCGGGACAAGAAATTCGGAGCCAGCGGAAACAGCATAGTCGTAGAGGAGTTTCTTGAAGGGCCCGAGGTTTCCGTGCTCAGCTTTACAGACGGAACAAGCCTCGTTCCCATGGTCTCCTCCATGGACCACAAGAGAGCGCTGGACGGCGACCTCGGTCTCAACACCGGAGGCATGGGCGCGGTCGCGCCCAACCCATACTACGACGAGGAGACCGCCGCGCGCTGCATGAAAGAAATCTTTATCCCGACCATGAACGCAATGAAGGCCGAGGGGCGCAAGTTCAAGGGATGCCTCTATTTCGGCCTGATGCTTACGAAAGACGGTCCGAAGGTAATAGAATACAACTGCCGCTTCGGCGACCCCGAAACTCAGGTTGTTTTGCCCTTGCTCAAGACCGATCTTCTGGATATAATGGTGGCTGTTTCGGAAGAAAGGCTTTCGGAAATAAATGTCGAGTTCGAAAATGCTCACGCCTGCTGCGTGGTAATGGCCTCGGAGGGCTACCCCGCGGAATACGAAAAAGGCTTTGAACTGCGCATTCCCGCTGAAATTGAAGGCAGCGTATACGTTGCCGGAGCCGCCGAAAAAGACGGGCTTTTAGTGAGCAACGGAGGCCGGGTACTCGGCTGTACGGCTGTGGCGGAAAGCCTTTCGCTTGCCGTGGAGAAAGCCTACGATGCGGTTTCCCGCATAAGCTTCGCCAACGCTTATTACAGAAAAGACATAGGAGCCAAAGCACTTAAGGCTATGGAGGTATAGAAGGTGGTTTACAGAGTCTATGTGGAAAAGAAAGAGGGCTTCGATTCGGAAGCATCGGCCCTGCTTAAGGAAGCGATAGAATTGCTGGGCCTAAGCGGCCTTAAAAAGCTCAGGGTAATAGATCGCTACGACGCGGAAAACTTAAGCGCGGAGCTCTTTGAATACGCCAAAACCACGGTTTTTTCCGAGCCTCGGGTGGAGACGGCTTCGGACGCTTTTGATGCCGAGGGCGGCAAGGTCTTTGCCGTCGAGTATCTTCCCGGTCAGTTCGATCAAAGAGCGGATTCCGCCGCCCAGTGCATACAGATAATATCGGGCGGCCCGCGACCCGCCGTTCACTCCGCGAGGCTCTATGTTCTCTATGGAGATCTGGATGACGAAGACATTTCCGCTGTAAAGCGGTACATCATAAACCCCGTAGAGGCCAGAGAGGCGTCCATGGAACTCCCGGAGAGCCTGGAGATCGAATACAACGCACCTCAAAGCGTCAAAAGGCTATACGGTTTCTGTGAGCTCGGGCGCGACGGCCTTGCGGATATCATATCCGAATACGGCCTCGCCATGGATATGGACGATATTCTTTTCTTTCAGAACTATTTCCGCGGCGAAGGCAGGGTCCCTACCGTTACGGAGCTTCGCATGGTGGACACCTACTGGTCCGACCACTGCAGGCACACCACCTTCGGCACGGTAATAGAGAACGCGAGCTTCGAAGACGCCGTAATACAGAATAGCTACGAAGACTATCTTAAGATGCGCGAGGAGCTCGGAAGATCCGAAAAGCCGATATGCCTTATGGATCTGGCAACCATAGTGGCCAAGAACTTAAAGAGCCGCGGCCTCCTGGACGGTCTCGACGAATCCGAAGAGATAAACGCCTGCACAGTAAAAATAGAAGTTGAGGCGGACGGTAAAAAAGAGCCTTGGCTGCTCCTGTTCAAGAACGAAACCCACAATCACCCCACGGAGATAGAGCCCTTCGGAGGTGCGGCCACCTGCGTGGGCGGGGCCATAAGGGATCCGCTCTCGGGACGCGCCTATGTGTATGCCGCGATGAGGTTAACGGGAGCGGCAGACCCGCTCGCGCCGATTTCCGAAACCATGGAAGGCAAGCTGCCCCAGCGCAAGATAGTGACGAGCGCCGCCGCGGGCTATTCGTCCTACTCAAACCAGATAGGTCTTGCCGCGGGCATGGCGGACGAGATATATCATCCCGGTTATGCGGCAAAGCGTATGGAAGTGGGCGCGGTTATAGCCGCGGCACCCGCGGAGAATGTGAAGCGCGAAAGCCCCGCCCCCGGCGACGTAGTAATACTGCTGGGCGGCGATACCGGACGCGACGGCATAGGTGCGGCCGCCGGCTCATCTAAAGCTCACGACCTCAGTTCCCTGGAAAGCTGCGGGGCGGAGGTACAGAAGGGAAACGCGCCGGAAGAGAGAAAAATTCAGAGGCTCTTCAGAAACGGAGATGCCACCCGCCTGATAAAACGCTGCAACGACTTCGGCGCAGGCGGGGTTTCCGTCGCCATAGGCGAACTGGCCGACGGACTCGATATAGATTTAAACGCAGTTCCCACCAAGTACGAGGGACTTGACGGAACGGAAATCGCCATAAGCGAGTCGCAGGAGCGCATGGCCGTGGTTGTGGCGAAAAAAGACGTAGCGGCCTTCCTTGCCCTCGCGGCAGCGGAAAACCTTCAGGCCGTACCCGTAGCCGTCGTAAAGGAGGAACCGCGCCTCAGCATGAACTGGAACGGGGACATTATAGTTGATATAAGCAGAGACTTCCTCAACTCCGCGGGCGTGAGCAAATACAGCTCCGCACATGTTGTAAGGGCGGGCAGCCTTGAAAAAAAGCTTCCCGAAGGGGGATTTGTGCAAAAATACAAGGCCCTGGCGAACGATCTCAACTGCTGTTCCAAGAGGGGACTTGCGGAGCGATTCGATTCGACCGCAGGCGCCGGAACCGTGCTCATGCCTTTCGGCGGAAGCAGGCAGCGTACGCCCGTTCAGACCATGGTACATAAAATTCCAATGGAGAAAAAGCATACCGACTGCTGTTCGCTCATGTCCTGGGGATTCAACCCGTATATAAGTGAAACGAGCCCATATCACGGAGCATATCTTGCCGTCGTGGAATCCGTATCTAAGCTTATAGCCACAGGCGGGGGCGCAAACAGTATTTATCTCAGCTTTCAGGAGTACTTTCAGAAATTAGGCAAAGATCCGGAAAACTGGGGAAAACCGCTCGCTGCGCTTTTGGGGGCCTTCAGGGCTCAAAATGAGCTCGGCATCGCCGCCATAGGCGGGAAGGATTCGATGTCCGGTACATTCGAAGATCTGTCCGTTCCTCCTACGCTGATATCCTTTGCGGTCACTACGGCAAAGGCCTCGGAAATAGTCTCTCCGGAATTTAAGCGGGCCGGAAATCTCCTTGTGCGCATAGCGCCAGAAAAGGGGGCGGACGGGCTTCCGGAAGCGAAAAGCCTAAGGGATTGCTTTGAAAGGGTTCAAAAGCTGCTTGCAAGCGGCGCGGCGATATCCTGCTACACTCCCGGAAGCGGAGGAATAGCGGAGGCCGTGCTTAAGATGGCGATGGGAAACGGCTTCGGGTTCGAATTTGAAGGCGGTATAAGCCTTGAATCCCTGTTCGGCTACGATTACGCCTCCTTCCTGCTGGAAGTTGCGGAGCGGCCCGAAGGCTCGGATTTAATAGGCCGGATAAGCGCGGAGCCCCTGTTCTGCTACGGCAAAGAGAGCTTGGAGCTCACAGCGCTTATGCGCATATACGAAGATAAGCTTGAAAGCGTGTTCAGCTGCAACATAGAGCAGGATGCCGGTCCCATGGAGAATTTCAGCTTTAAGGCCGAAAGCAGGGTGGCTCCGGCAATAAGGACGGCGGCGCCGAAGGCTCTCATACCCGTTCTTCCCGGCACAAACTGCGAGTACGACAGCGCAAAGGCTCTGGAAGACGCCGGAATAAAGACGGAGTTCTTTATAGTAAGAAACCTGAGTCCCGACGCGATTGCGCGGTCCGTAGATGGCTTTGCGAAAGCGGTGAGGGACGCGCAGTTAATCTTAATTCCCGGAGGTTTTTGCGGCGAGGGTGAGCCTGATAAAAACGCAAGCTTTGTAACAGCCTTCTTTAGAAAGGACGCGGTAAAGGAAAACGTAAACGAGCTTCTGGAAAAACGAGACGGCCTTATGCTCGGGATTGCCGGCGGTTTTCAGGCTATGATGAAGCTCGGACTGCTTCCCTGCGGCAGGATAACGGATACCGGCGCTTGCGGCCCCACGCTGACAGTCAACAGCATCGGGCGTCACCAGTCGCGCATAGCCAGGGTGCGCGTAGCGTCAAACGCCTCGCCCTGGCTTGCTCTGACAAAGCCCGGAGAGATATACAGCGTTCCGCTTTCTCACGGAGAAGGACGCTTCATCGCTGATGAAGCGCTGGTAAGAAGGCTCGCGACGGCGGGTCAGATCGCGACCCAGTATGTCGACGACCGCGGAAACGCAAGCGGCGACATACTCTATAACCCCAACGGATCGGTCTTTGCCGTAGAAGGCATAAGTTCCCCCGACGGGCGCATATTCGGCAGGATGGGTCACTCAGAAAGACTGGGTTCCCATCTCTACAGGAATGTTCCCGGCAACTACGATATGAAGCTCTTCCGCGCGGCGGCCGAGTATTTCAGATAAAAAAATCAGCACCAAAGAAAGGGCAAAATATGATAAGAGAACAAATATCCGCTTATTTAATGGAACAGGACCCCGAACTTGCGCTCGCGATAGCAAAGGAGCGGGAAAGGCAGGAAAACTCGATAGAGCTGATAGCCTCCGAAAACATCACCTCGGCGGCGGTCAATCTTATAATGTCAACCTGTCTCAACAATAAATACGCGGAAGGCTATCCCGGAAAGCGCTACTACGGCGGCTGCGAGTATGTCGACGTGGTGGAAACTCTCGCCATAGAAAGAGCCTGCGAGCTCTTCGGAGCCGAACACGCCAACGTACAGCCTCACAGCGGAGCTTCCGCGAATCTGGCTGTATTCAAGGCGGTGATGAAGCCCGGCGACTGCTTCCTCAGCATGAGCTTAAAAGACGCGGGACATCTCTCTCACGGTTCTCCGGCGAACATATCCGGCAGCTATTTCCAGCCGATGCACTACCCTCTCGACCCCGAGACGGAAACCATAGACTACGACGCGGTAAGAAAACTGGCAAGGGGGTGCAGGCCGACATTAATAATAACCGGAGGCTCAGCCTACCCGAGATTTATAGACTTCGAATTCTTCCGCAAGGTCGCGGACGAGGCGGGGGCGGTATTTATGGTGGACATGGCCCACATAGCGGGGCTCGTAGCGGCGGGGGTACACCCCTCTCCCATTCCCTACGCGGATATATGCAGCACCACCACCCACAAGACCCTGCGCGGACCGCGCGGCGGCCTGCTGCTCTGCAAAGAGAACTTCGCTAAGGCCATAGACTCCGCGGTATTTCCCGGCACTCAGGGCGGGCCGCTCGAGCACATAATCGCGGCCAAGGCTCTCTGTTTCGAAGAGGCCATGAAGCCCGAGTTCAAGGAGTATCAGACACAGGTGCTGGCCAACTGCCGGGCGCTGGCTAAGGGGCTCGCAAAAGAAGGCTTCCGTCTGGTATCCGGAGGAAGCGACAATCACCTGATACTGATAGACCTGCGTCCGGTGGGTATAACGGGAAGAGATTTCGAAATCAGGCTGGATGAAGTCGGCATTACGACAAACAAAAATGCCGTGCCCGGAGACACGGAGAAGTTTACTGTAACTTCCGGACTCAGGGTCGGCACACCTGCGACTACTACAAGAGGCTTTAAGGAAGTCGACATGGAGAAAATCGCGGTCCTTATGGGCAAGGTGGCCAAAGGCTGGCCCGCCTGCAAAGACGAGGTTGCCGCGGAGGTTGCCGCCCTCGTAAAGGCACATCCGATTCAGAGCTTCCGGGTTTAAAGACCTGCTATACAAAGCTTTCCGCTTTAAGGCTCCACTATATCCCGAATTTTGCCCGCAAGATACAAAGACCCTACGGCAAGGATGGGCTCCGCGTATCCGCGGGCTTTTTCTATCGCGGCCTCCACGTCAAAATGAAAAGACCGGGCCTCAGCGCCTTTGCCCCGCAGATAGCCGCAGAGCTCGTCGGAATCAAGGGCCCTTGGGCTTTCCGGCGTAAGGCAGAAAAAGCGGGCGGCAAAGGGCATAAGAAGATCCATCATATTGGCGTAATCCTTATCGGAAAGAACACCCGCTACGACGCTGAAACGCTGT
>DAONZO010000068.1:0-1367 GCA_035406945.1 Bacillota bacterium
ATGGTCTTACGACTCCATACAGGTCTACACCAGGAATCCGGATCACTGGCTTGCCGGGCTCTTCCACTACGATGAGGTTCAGTACAGGATAGTACCCGAGATGAACGCCAGAATCGAGCTCTGGGAACAGGGTCTTTTAGACATACTCAAGCCCGATGCCAATACCCTGGAAATCTATCTGAGCGACCCCCGTCTTGTTAATTACGGCAGCACCACCGTCTATCATATAGACATAAACGCCGAGAACCCCAACAATCCTCTCTGCGGCTCCGATAACTACAGAAAGGCCATATACCACGCCATAGACAGAGAGTTGATCGCCGACAGGTTCTTCGGCCATATGCAGCCCGCCGGTTGGTATGTGAGCGAGCAGGCAGGTCTTTTTTCCGCCGGCGGACTCACGTACAGAGATTCTCAGTACGGTAACGAGGTGGAGACCATGGTGGCGTCCTGGTCCGAAAACGGCCACAGCACCGGCTATAACGAAGACCTGGCACTGGATTATTTCAACAAGGCCTGCGAGGAATGCGGTGTTGAGCCGGAGGAAGTAATAACCATAATTGCCGCCTTCGATGCCTCCGAAACCAACTGGAAGCTTACGTTTGAATTCTTAAAGGACGAACTCCCCCGCATATTCAACAACCGCGTTCAAGTCGAGATAAGAAACTACTCGGGCATCTCCACGACCGCCTACAAGCAGCAGGGCGTTGACGGCTGGGACCTTTCTCCCAACGGCTGGAGCCGCTCCGTTTCCAGAATCTATCCGTACCAGTGCTTTTATTATTTCCTCAGCACTTATTCCAACTCTCCGAACAACTATTTTAACAAAGACTTCGAAGATCAGTTTGCGTACTGCGACAGCATAAAGGCCGGAGACTACGATACCCTGCTTGCCGAGACCAAGAAGCTGGAAGAACTTTATCTCGAGCACGTAATACAGTGCCCCGTGGTTCAGGAAAGGGTATATGAGCTCCATTCCGACAAGCTCGTCCTGCCCGTCGTGACCTATGTTCCCGGCATAGGCTGGGGCGCCGCCTACGGCGACAAGCTGACATCAAGCGAAATCAACTGACAAAGCGGCGATTTTTCAGCCGCCCGCAACCGATAACAATAAGGAAAGACACGCGATGAGTGTGTTTTTCTTTTGAGCTTTAATTATTTTCTCCCATATGATATATATTATAATAATCGTGTTGTCCGAAGCGCAGGAGGGCGCAAAAATGGGAAAATCTTATAAATTGAATTTTCCCCTTGTCATTGTCGGCACTTTGCTTTTAGTCGCCTATCTTCCCGCCGTGCTCTGGTGGACTTCCAGATTCAGGCTACCTGTCGTCTTCACGTACATGCGCAATTTTATTCATGTCGGG
>DAONZO010000068.1:1377-6170 GCA_035406945.1 Bacillota bacterium
GTATCGCTTTGTTATCGCATAATTCACGCGCAGGTACGCAGATATCTCGTTTCAATAGCCCTGCTAATGCTGTTTTTGATATTGCTGAAGACGCTCAAATATTATTTCGTCTTCGGCATCGACCCGACCCGCGCTCTCTGGTATGCCTACTATATCCCGTTGCTCCTTATTCCGACTCTTGCCGTTTTAATCGCATTGCTTCTTGGAAAGCCCGAGAATTATCAAGTTCCCGGCCGGGCAAAGATTTTGCTTATCTTTGCCGCAATCCTGATTCTTTTGGTGCTGACAAACGACCTTCACAATATCATATTCAGCTTTCCGGCCGGACAGCCTCAATCGGACAGAACGGCCATATATAATGTTGCCTATTACCTTGTGCTCGGCTGGGAATGCCTTGCCGGAATTGCCGCGATCGTCCTGTTCATCTCCAAGTGCCGAATTCCGCAAAGCCGGACCGTTCTGTGGTCACCGCTTCTGCTATTGTCGCTCTCCATTCTTTACGGGGTTCTATATTTTGTTGTTTGGCCGCCCCTTCGGCTCTTTCTCAACGACCCGACCGTGACCCTGTGTCTGCTCTATGTTCTTATATTGGAAAGCTGTATCTGGTGCGGACTCATACAAGCCAACACGCACTATAGAAAGCTGCTCAACGCCTCCACCATAGGGGCGCAGATAACGGACAAAGATTTTAAGCTTCTTTATTCCGCTAAAAACGCGAAGAGGTTTGATGCGGATACATTGAGGGCGGCCGCAAAAGAGCCGGTCATTCTGGCAGGCGGAATCAGGCTTTCCGAAGCGCCGATACGAGGAGCTCATGTATTCTGGCAGGAGGATGTTTCAAAACTGCTGGCAGTGCTGACGGAGCTGCACGGCACAGGGGAGGAATTGCAAAGTTACGGCGAACTTTTGCAAGAGGAGAACAGGCAGAAGGCAAGGCGCAGGAAGCTGGAGGAGCAGAAGCGGCTTTTCGAAAGCGTGCGCGCAAAAACGGCTCCTCAGGTGGCATTGCTAACGAAGCTGGCGGGGGACCTGGAAACGGCCGGAAGCGAGGAAACGGCGCGTATGCTTCTGGGAAAGATAGCGGTGGTAGGCGCCTACTTAAAGCGCCGCAGCAACCTCGTCTTTTTAGCCGAGCAGACGGATGCCTGCGCAGCGGAAGAATTGAGGCTCTGTTTGAACGAATCGGCGGCGAGCCTTAGACTTTGCGGTGTGGAATGCGCCTATTCTCTCGACAAGACTATGAATATGAGCCTTTTCGCCGCCGCTCTTTTCTACGACTTTTTCGAGACCGCGGTCGAATTGTCTTTGGACGATATATCGGGCCTGCTGGCTTCCTTTAGCGGCGAAAATGATTATAGCAGTTTGTCGCTGATGATTCGTACAGGCATGGACATGACGCCGATCGGGGAAAAGTTCCCCGCCGCTTCCGCAAAGGAAGAGGACGGCGTTTGGTACTGTGTGCTCAGCGTTCGGGATGGGGGTGTCGAGATATGAAATATATCGGAGCCCGCTCTATTAAAGAAAGCTTCGACAATCTGCCCTCCGGCGTCTGTTTTGCCGACAGCAGGGGAATGATAGTATTGTGCAACAGGCAGATGCACAGACTGTGTCATATACTTTTAGGAACAGGCTTGCAGCACATTTTCGAATTTCGGGAAGCGCTTTCGGCCCCCAGGGACGGGGTCTCCTTTGTAAGCGGAGAAAGCGATGTTTTTCAGTTTCCCGACGGAGAGGTATGGGAGTTTCGGGAAAGCCGCGTTACCGATGCGGACGGCAAGTCCTATACGCAGGTGCAGGCACTGTCTCTGACAGAACTGTACGCAAAGAAGACCGAGCTGGAACGGAAAAACCGGGAACTGGAAGAAGTAAACGAGCGGGCACGGCGGCTCTACGAGACGCTGGACAAAACCGTTCGGGAAGAAGAAGCATTTGCAATTAAAATGCGTGTCCACAACGACATCGGTCTTAGGCTTCTTTCCACGCGCAATGTACTCCGCGAGGGCGGGCTGTCAGACATTCAAAAGGCCGGAGAAATGTGGCAAACTACGTTAAATGTGCTGGGTGCTATAGACAATGCCTCATCTGATAAAGATACAAGCTTCGAGCATGAAACAGCAGACAAGACAGAGGAAATGCTCCGCGAGCTTCTTGCTTCCGCTGCCGGAATAGGTGTAAATATTGTCATAGACGGCGAATTTCCGCGGAACGCGGAACAAGCCTACCTGCTTATCAGCGCCATGCGGGAGTGCGCCGTCAATACGGCGCGCCATGCAGGCGGAAGCGAAATGTCGGTAGGGCTCATCCAAACAAAGAACGCTCTTGCCGTTCGGATAGAAAACGACGGCCGCAGTCCCGAGACGGAGATTGCCGAGGGCGGCGGTCTTTCCGATCTGCGCCGCCGCATCGAAAAGGCGGGCGGAACGATGACTATACAAAGCCGCCCGAAGTTTAAACTGACGCTGAACCTGCCGAGAAAGGATAAATAGGCCATGGTCAACGTACTGATAGTAGAAGACAAAAAAATGCCTCGCGATTGCATGGAGGGCTATATTAAAAGCAGTGAGCGCTACCGATTGGCAGCCTCCATTACCAATGCGGGAATGGCGGAAATGACCTGCATGCGCTACGACATCGACCTTATCCTGATGGATGTCTGCACCGAAGAGGGCGAAAGCGGCATAGAAGCCTGCGCCGTAATCAAAAGACAATTTCCCGATATAAAAATCATTATAGTGACATCGATGGCGGATTCGAGTTTTATTTCCAAGGCAAGAGAGGCGGATGCCGACAGCTTTTGGTACAAGGAAGTAAGCGAGCACGAGCTTTTGGACATCATGGACCGCACCGTGGCGGGGGAATCGGTCTGGCCGGACAAATCGCCGGACGTTCAGATCGGAAATGCCGTTTCCTGCGAGTTTACCCAGGGTGAGCTGGAGGTGCTGCGCTTTCTTGTAAAGGGTCTGCCGGATTCCGCCATAGCGGAAAGCCTGCACATAAGCGTTCCGGCCGTGCGCTGGCACATAAATCAGCTCTTCGAGAAAACCGGCTACAACAACCGGGTGAGCCTCGCCTGCGATGTGATAAACAAGGATTTAATCGTTCCCGGGTTTTAGCCGCCGAGCCTCTCTATCAAGGCCTCCTGCAGGATCTGAGAAAAGTTGATGCCTCGGGCGATCCCTTCCTCGTTGAGCCAGGAGGGGATAGTAAGAGTCTTTTTGACGGCATTGCTGTTTTTGCGTTTTCTGTATTCCGTTGTATCGCAGCTTATATAGTTGGCGAACTCGTTTTTTCCGGGGCTTAAGTCGTTGAGCCTGCTGGGCTCGGGAAGGGGAGCAAGCTCCCTTTCGAGCCTGTAGAGGGTAAAGGCGAGCACATCCTCCGCCATGGCAAGGCTCTCAACCAGGCTGTCGCCGCAGGTGTAGCAGCTTTCAAGGTCGGGAAAGTTCACGGAATAGCCGCCGTCTTCTTCAACTGTAAATATTGCCGGATAGACGTATCTCATAGTGTTGTTCTCCTTTCCATATCGTAAGTCGGATCAGAAGCTATTTAAGCCCCGCATCTTTTAAAATTCTTTCCAGAGTGCCGGTTTTTATATCGCGGCTCTGATGCCTTGGTACAGGGAAGTATTTAGCTGTTATTTCGCTATACCAGATATCGTGTTTTGCGCCGTGTTCAATCAGAGAGCACTTCTTGCTTGCTTTCAGCCTTTTAACCAGTTCTGATACTTTCAACTATCTTTCCTTTTTCAAAGTTAATATTAGCACGTATTAACACGTGTGTCAAAATAAAATACGCAGATTGACCTGTTTTATTGTACCATAATTTACTAAACATTACTATATTTTGAATAAATTTCGGCACAGTTTTCTTTTTGAATAATCGACAATTATTAAAAACTATCATTTCTGATAGTGTGTTTTTCGTTTCGTATTCCTATAATTGATTATGGAATGTTGTCGCAAAGATATTCGAACGAATGTGAGGTGATGGAGTGCGTCAGGTAATCTTGAGCATGAAGGACTATATCTTTGCCGATGCCGTAGCACAGGCCTTGCACGGAGACAGAAGCGGCAACTTTGCCGTGCAGAAAACCCAAGGGCCGGAGGAAATACTGCAGTACTGCGAAATCACCTCCCCATACGCCCTGCTTATGGAAGTGACGAGCTACCCGCCCTATGCGCTTTCGGAAAGACTTGCCATAAGGAACGAGGTAAAGAAGCAGAATCCGGACTGCAAAATCGTCCTGCTGGTGGACGAAAATTCGGAAAGGGAAATCGCCGAGCAGGTAAGGCAGGCAAAGAAGGACGGTCTTATCGACCAGTTTATCTACGGTTCAACGAGCGCAAGCTATCTTGTTGCGATGATGGATGCGTTGTAAAGGAGGAAAGCAAAGACATGAAGAGATTGAGCAAATTTTTAGCCATATTATTGGCGCTGGGCATGGTGCTGGGAGGGCTGCCTTTCGGCGCACAGAATGTACATGCGGCACCGAAGGCGGTCAGCCTCGAAATCCTCACCCCGCCGACAAAGACACATTATCAGGCCGGCGAAATATTCGATACGGCCGGAGCAAAAGTCAAAGTTCACTACGATGACGGTACCACGAGTGGTGTCCTGACTCCGAATGCATACGGCGGAAATTATCTGACACCGGACATGACCTATGTAACTCTCAGCAGGGAGGGAGTAAGCGCCATTCAGCCCATCACCGTCGATCCGGTAACGGAGATTCCCAAAGTCGATGTATTCGTACCCGTACCGCAGGCCGGGAAGAAGCCGAACATGGATTTAGA
>DAONZO010000069.1:0-6166 GCA_035406945.1 Bacillota bacterium
CGTTATCCGCATTATGTATTCCGGCGAGAGGCAGGCGGCAGGGCTGAATTTCGTCTCCGAAACGCAGAGAAAAGCTTATGCCCTCCGGGCCGAGATCACGAACATCGCTTGCGCTCAGATCTCCTCCCCTGCCGACGCGAAAGCTCTTAAAGCCGCTGCCCAGAGCAAAGCTCCTCATTTCCGCGTCGTCCTTAAGATAGTCTCCGTCGCACTGATATATCAGGTAATCGTCGGCGGCGAGATATTTCGTTATGGAAAGTTTTTCGCGCGCTATCTCGTCGCGGGTTCCGAGATACTCCAGATGGCTTATGCCTATGTTGGTCACTATGGCAAGGCTCGGTTTTATCCAGTCGCAGTAGCCTTCTATTTCGTGACGCCTGTCCATACCCATCTCAAAGACTATCAGCTCCGTGCTTTCGTCGGCGGAAAAGGCCGTAATGGAGGTGCCGAGGTCGGTATTGAGATTCTTTTCCGCGCTTACCGTGCGGTACTTTTGAGCGAGCACGGCGGCGGTGAGAGCACGGGTGGTGGTCTTGCCGACGCTTCCCGTAACGGCCACGCGCTTAAGGCTGAACTGATTCAGATACGCGGAGGCCATATTTCTTAAGGCTGCGACGGTGTCGGAGGTCAATATGAGGCTCACTGATGCATCCGAGCGCAGCAAGGCAAGGGACTTTTCTTTATCCGAAACAAGAAAGACCCTGCTTCCGCGGGCGTAGGCCTCTTTAAGATAATCGTGGCCGTCGTTATTTTCTCCTATGACGGCGACAAACATCTCTCCGGGCCCGATCTCCCTCGAATCTATCTTCACAGCCTTAACGGTATTTGCGACTTTTCCTATAATGCTTCCGCCGCAGGCTTCGGCAAGAAATTTTACACCGCTTTCTTTCATAGTTCAATCCTCCGGGATATGAGAAGCGTCCTCGTTTTCTGTTACGTCTACGCCTATGTATTCGTCTTCGGTAGCTATAATCTCGTAATACAGCGTTACCGCGGCCCCCTTTGAGACTTCCTCCCCGCCGCGGGGATACTGGTCCGTAACCACCATTACGACCGCCGAAGTCGGCGGCGGAGGCGTGAGTATGTATTCCAGCCCTATGGCCGAAAGCTCCGCTATGGCATCGTCTACGCTGCGTTCCACAAGGTCGGGAACGACAAGCTTGTCGGCGTTTATGGCCGCAAGCTCCGCTTCGCTGTATTTGGGCGCTATGTTGAGATAGCGGAATATATCGCTCATTATTGCTCCGGCACAGGGCCCGGCGGTCTGGCTTCCGTAAAGAATTCCCTTCGGCGTATCGCAGAGCACAAGTATGGCTATTTTGGGGTCGTCTATGGGAGCAATGCCGACAAAGGAACCGTAGACGTCCGTTTCGGAATAAGCGCCGCCCTCCGGTTTGTTCGCCGTACCCGTCTTTCCGCCTATCCTGTACCCGCTCACCGCGGCGGTTGAGGCGCTTCCTTCGGAAACCACGGTTTCCATAATGCTGAGCACTTCGGCGGCCGTCTGCGCGGAAATGGGGCGGCTCTTTATCTCAGGTTCGATTGTTTCTATCACATTGCCATCCGGGTCGAGCACCGCCTTTACGAGATGGGGCTGCATAAGAAGCCCGTCGTTGCCTATGGCGCATATTGCCGTGAGCAAGCTTACAGGAGTTACGGCTATGCCCTGGCCGTACGACATGGTGGCAAGCCCTACGGGTCCCGCCGTATTTATGCTCTGAAGTATGTTGCCGCCCTCCGCCGGAAAGTCCACGCCCGTCCTCTCGTTGAGGCCGAAGGCGTCAATCCCGGCAAAATAAGCCCTGAGGCCTATGCGCCTTACGAGCTGCATCATAACCGGGTTGCAGGAGTTCTTTACGGCCTCCGCCAGGGTCTGCGTTCCGTGAGAACGCGGATGGTACCAGCACTTCAGGGTCCAGTCGGCGACCTCCTGGGAAGAGCAGTAGAAGGTTTCGCCCGGATAAGTGACGTCGTTATCCAGAGCTATCGCGGTGGTTATGAGCTTGAATGTGGAGCCCGGCTCATAGACGTCGCATATGTTGAAATTCCTCCACAGACGGTTCCAGTGCTCCACCTTTTCCTCGTCCGTCATAAGGCTCATGAGGGCTTCATCCTCTTCGCTGATGGGGGCCCTGGGAAAGTTGAGATCGTACTTCGGGGTCTGGGCCATCGCCAGAATCTCGCCCGTCTTGGGATCCATTATAAGGCACATAACCCGGTCCGATTGCGTTGCTTCCTGACACTCCGCAAGCCTTTGCTCAACTATGTACTGTATGTTTTCGTCTATGGTGCTTACCAGTATGCACCCGTCGTTCGCCGCAAAGTATTTGCTCGTTCCGTACGCGAGAGCGTTCCTCTTGTTGTCCTTGTTGGTGACCCAGCGGCCGTCCAGGCCTTGCAGGGTGTTGTTATAATAAAGCTCAAGGCCGGAAAAGCCCGCATTGTCGATATTGACGTTTCCTATCACGTGACAGCAGAAGGAATCCAGAGGGTAATAGCGCGACGCCATCTCGTTTATTTCTATCCCGGCAAGGCGCTGCTCTCTAAGCTCCGCGGCGGTTTCCATATCCACGTTTTGCGCCAGCTTTATAAGGACCTTCTCTGCGGTTATGATATCGTAAACCGCGTCGTAATCCATCTCCAGTATCTCCGAAAGCAACAGCGCTTCGCTTCTGATATTGGCCTTTATCTCGTCTTCGTCTTCGCCGTTGCTCGTCACGATTCCCGGACGCACCCACACCGTGTAGCTTGTGACGCTTATGGCAAGCTCGCTTCCGTTTCTGTCCAGTATGCTGCCCCTGACGGCGGAGACCACGCTGTCGCTCGTCTGCTGCCTTACGGCTTTGATGGCGTATTCCTCGCTTTTAATCACCATATGATAGCCCAGACGCACCGCCAGGGCTAGGACTAAAAGCGATATTATCATATATACGAGAAGTATTCTGCTTCTGCTTTTATGGCTTGTATTGAAAGTCTTCATTTCTCCGAAATTATGACAAAAGCGGCGCTCCGTTTCCGGTTAGCGCCGCTGTAACCTGAGCTATCTGCCGCCGTACACCGTCTCCATAAGAGCCAGAGCGAAGTCTTCTATGCCGACAACGTCGGAGTCCAGATGCACTATCCGGTCGTATTCCGGATATACCAGTCCGAGCTCTATCGCCCTCTCCTCCAGATTGGTTATGTTGGAGGCCGCCTTTATCTGAACATCCAGGTTCTTTGCCGTGCGCTCCGCCTCCCTTATCTGCCTGTTTAAGCTGTTTATCTCGTATTGCAGCTTGGAGCTTCGGGCGGCCATGCCTATCAGGCCCAGGAGTATCGCTCCTATGAGGAGTATCACAAAGAGCATTCTTGCTTTATATCTCAGTGTCATTCCCGTTCCCGTCTCCTTTCCTGTTACAGCTTTTCTATAATTCTCAGCTTTGCGCTTCTTGCTCTCGGGTTTTCCGTAAGCTCCGCCTCACCCGCTTCCACGGGCTTGCGGGTAATCCTTCGAATATCGGCTGTCTTCCCGCACACGCAGACCGGAAGCTCCGGCGGGCAGGTGCAGGGATTAAGCCTCTTTGCGAAGCTCTCTTTAACTATCCTGTCCTCTAAAGAGTGAAAACTTATAACGGCAAGCCTTCCGCCCGGCGCGAGCACATCCATAAAATCGGACAGCGCCGCCCTAAGGTGACCGAGCTCGTCGTTTACTTCTATTCGTATGGCCTGAAAAGTCCTCTTCGCCGGATGAGGTCCGTCGCGCCGAGCGCTGTGGGGAATGGCTCGCTTTATGATGTCCACGAGCTTGAACGTTCCGTCTATGCGCTCCCGCTTTCTGGCCTCGGCAATGAATTTCGCTATTCTTGCCGCCCAGCGCTCTTCACCGTAATCTTGTATTATGCGCGCGAGCTCCTGCTCGCTATATTCGTTGACTACGTCTTCCGCGCTCAGTCCCGCTCCGGCATCCATCCTCATGTCCAAGGAGGCGTCGTGCATATAGGAAAAGCCTCTTTCGGGATTGTCCAGCTGAAAGGAGGATACGCCCAAATCCAGAATGGCCCCGTCTATGGCCGCTATGCCCAGCTGCGTGAGCACGGCCTTTATATCCGAATAATTAGCCTGAACAAATTCCGTGCGGCAAGCCGCTTTAAGAAGTCTTTGCGAAGCCGCCTTTATCGCGTCGGCGTCCCTGTCTATGCCCACCAGCAGGCCTTCGCTTGTCAGTCTGCGGGTAATGGCTTCCGAGTGGCCTCCGCCGCCCAGCGTTCCGTCCACGTATGTGCCGCGGGGTTTTATGTCCAGCCCCTCTATGAGCTCATTGCAGAGCACCGGTACATGCGAGAATTCCATCTTATACCTGATACTTGTCGCCTATCCCCGCAAGGTCGGCTGCGCTGAGCTTGCCGCCGTAGGGGCTGTTTTCGTAGTTCTCGCGCGACCATATTTCCACGCGGTCCACCATCCCTATGGTGACGAGTTCTTTATCGAAGCCCGCAAAATCCTTCAATATCTGGGGCACCACCGTGCGCCCCTGCTTGTCCACATCAACGTCGTATGCGTTACCGAAGGTATAGCGGATAAAGGCTCTCGCCTTTTCGTCCGTTCTCGGAAGGCCGGAATACCTCGCGACCTCCTGCTGCCAGTTCACGGCCGGATACAGCAAAAGACAGTCGTCCAAACCTCTGGTAAGCACGCATCTTCCGCCCAGCTCGTCTCTGAACTTTGCAGGTATGCTGATGCGGTTTTTTCCGTCTATTGAGTTTTGATAAGTACCCATCAACAAGGGCGCATACCTCCACCGGCAATATGGTTTCCTACACTATACTCCACTTTAGGGGAAAAGACAAGCAAAAATATTGATTTTTTGCAAAATATATTCCACCTTATCGTTGTTTTTCTCATTTTTTGGTAATAATATTGATATTTCCAAGTTTTCCTCTCAATTTTGAGCCGCTTCCTAAGGATTCAAGACACTGTGCGGCAGGAATTTACAACTTTGCCTCCGCTCAACGCGCTGCCGAGCCTCAAGCCGAACTCTCAACAAGTTTGATCTGCCCAAATTGCATCGATTTTTGGAAATAAAAAACCACGCCGTGGGCGTGGAGAGATTATTTCAAGAAATTAAGTTCCGGGTTGCCGACTAAAGCGGCATCGGAATCGCGCTATTTATGCTTTTTTATAAGATAGTTCAGCAGGACGGCAAGCAAGACCCCCGCAAGAAAGCACAGGACTATGCCGTAAGAAATCAGTAAGACCAGCAGGCGCCTTCCGGCGTGGAACTGAAAAACAAGCTCGCATACCAGAATCCCGACCGCGCCGAGCACTATTAAAAACCTGTGGGCAAGGCGCGATTTTGTTACTTTAAGCAGAATCATCTGAAGCAAAAAGGCCGGACCTGCGCAGAGCAGCGCCACCAGCCAAAAACGCCAGTTGAAAGGCAGCAAAAAGGCCTCCCTCGCGCCTATTTGCAGTATTTCCGTAAGACCCATATATTTATCCTTCGCGATCAGCGCTTCTTTCCCTTTGACCCGAGCTTAAGATGCCCCGCCGAAACTGCAAGACCGGCGGCCAGAATTGCGGCGCCTATATAGTAGCGCCAGCTGGTCTTGGCGCTGCAGGTCGCTATTAGGGCCGAGCTTCTGACGTTTCCGAATGCGTCCGAATACGTGACCGTTCCTACTCTATCCCCTTCTTTTACCGAAACGCCCAGCGCGTACTCGTAGACCGCCTTCGGCTCCTGCTGGGCCAGAACGAAGACGTCTTCTTCCGTCCTTGCCGTTACGTTTTTGGTGAGGTTAAACTTGGTTCCCTTGCTCAGAAGACCTTCCGTGCCGGACTCCATGCCGAATTTGCTGAAGCTGGCCGCCCAGCTCAGCAGACTTTCGGCGGCTTCAATGTCCGGCTCGCCCGAAGCGTCTCTTGCCGCGGCGAAATATATCAGCCCGTCTTTTTCCAGCGCGGCAACATCGTCATAATAAATGAACTTATCGGCCTCCGCCCCGCCTATGGAAACCATCAGCGTATCGGTCGTCGCCTCATAAAGACCGGCAAAGCTGAGCCCCGAGAGATCCGGCGGAACGCTTCTTATGACCGAAACGTCGGCAAAAGCAAAAGTGGCGCCAAACGCAAGAAGCAATAGCAAGACTATAAAACAAATAAACTTCTTCATAGGAACTCCAAATTCAAA
>DAONZO010000070.1:0-6153 GCA_035406945.1 Bacillota bacterium
CAGCAAAACCCTGTCTTCCGCTTTCAGAAAGGCCCCCGAGCTTCCGCCGGAGGACATGGAAAGCCTCGCGCCCACGGTGGCCGACGAGTTTAAGGATAGGATGCGCCACGAAGTTCAAACCATAGAGGAAATGGGCTTCGAAGGCTACTTCCTAATAGTTTGGGATTTCGTAAACTACGCCAAGGGCCAGGGAATAATGGTGGGGCCGGGTCGCGGCAGCGGCGCCGGAGCCATAGTTGCCTATTGTCTGGAAATCACCGACATAGAACCCATACATTTCAACTTGATTTTCGAGCGCTTCCTCAATATAGAACGCATATCCATGCCCGACATAGACCTGGACTTTTGCATAGAGCGCCGCGGAGAGGTTATAGACTACGTAAAGAATCTCTACGGAGTGGATAACGTATCGCAGATATCCACCTTCGGAACCCTTAAGGCGCGCGCCGCCTTTAAGGATGTGGCGAAGGTAATGGACGTGCCGTTTGCGCGCTCTTTGGAAATATCCAAGATGATACCCGAAAATCTGGACATAACCCTGGACAAGGCTCTTGAACAAAGTCCGGACTTCCGCAAGGTCTACGAAGAAGACGAGCAGATAAAAGAAGTTATAGATACCGCAAAGATATTGGAAGGTCTCGCAAGGCACAGCTCCACGCACGCCGCGGGCGTAGTCATATCCGTTGCCCCGGTGGACGAGTATGTTCCTTTGGTCATGTCCGATCGCGGACTCGCGACCCAGTTCAACATGACGGAGGTAGAGTCTCTCGGCCTGCTGAAGGTGGACTTCCTCGGCCTGCGCAACCTTACAGCCATAAGGGAATGCCTCGAGCTCATAAAAAAAGATACGGGAAAAGATATCGACATCAATCATATGGACTATGCCGATCCGAAGGTTTTCAAACTGATTTCGAGCGGCAACACCGTAGGGATATTCCAGCTCGAATCCGGAGGCATGACCTCCTTTATGAAAGAACTTCGCCCGGACTGTCTCGAAGACCTCATAGCGGGCATTTCACTTTACAGGCCCGGCCCTATGGAATCGATACCGACCTACCTCAAGTGCAAGAAAAATCCGGAAAGCATCTCCTACCGCTGCCCCGAGCTGGAGCCTATACTTGCCCCCACCTACGGTTGCATCGTGTATCAGGAGCAGGTAATGGACATAGTGCGCAAGCTGGCCGGCTATTCCTACGGACGAGCCGACCTGGTGCGCCGCGCCATGTCCAAGAAGAGGCCCGATGTCATGGCTAAGGAAAGGAAATACTTTGTCCACGGGAGGCTTCATAGAGACGGAAGCATAGACGTGCCCGGCTGCATTCGCAACGGCGTTCCCGAGGATGTAGCCAACGAAATCTTCGACGAGATGACCGGTTTTGCGGCCTATGCCTTCAATAAATCCCACGCCGCCGGTTATGCCGTAGTCGCGTATCAGACAGCGTGGCTCAAATGTTACTATCCGGTGCAGTTTTTAGCGTCGCTCATGAGCTATCCCGCCGACGGCAATGCGGTGGCAACCCTGATAAGCAACGCGCGAGACATGGGCATTGAAGTGCTTCCTCCGGATGTAAACAAGAGCGAGAAGCGTTTCGTTACGGAAAACGGAAGCATACGTTACGGCCTTTTGGGTATAAAGCATGTGGGCGAGGGCGTAGTGGACGCCATAACCGAAGCCCGGAATCGCAGCATGCCTTCCGATATATTTCGCTTTATAGACGGTCTGGATGTCCGCGTGCTCAATCGTCAGGCTTTAGAGGCGCTGATAAAGGCGGGGGCGCTGGACTGCTTCCCGGGCAACAGGGCGCAGAAGCTGACGGTTATAGGCCCCCTTGTGGAGAGCGCGCAGCACAGCGCCAAAGAAAACTTAGAGGGTCAGATATCTCTTTTCAATATGGCCGGAATGGAGAACATAACCGAGAAGATAACGCGCAGCCTTCCCCCCGCCGGAGAGCTTTCGCTTCAGAATATGCTGGCCATGGAAAAGGAAATGCTCGGCATATATCTTACAGGCCACCCCTTGGATGAGTGGCGCAGGAAGATAAAAAAATTCACGGACATGGATACGGAGAAGCTCAGAAACATCGCGGGAAACCCGAACATAAAGGACGGGATGAAAGTTACCATGGCGGGGCTCGTAATCGGGCGAAAGCTTCTTGTGACCAAGAAGGGCCGGCAGATGGCGTTTCTCACCGTGGAAGACCTCTACGGCAAGATAGAGGTGGTGGTTTTTCCGCGCACATTCGAAGTCGACAGGGCAAATTTCGAGCCCGACACGGTGGTGCTTTGCCGCGGAAAACTGGATCTTAAAGACGAGACCGAGCCCAAGCTGCTGGCGGAGAGAGTGGTTCCTCTGTCCGAGTTCGAGGGCAGGCTGAAACGCATAAGCGCGGCGGAAGAGGAGATGGCGGAGCAGACGGAAAGAGCCTCCGCGGAAGCCGCCATGCTCAGGGTGGTTATTCCGGCCGAAATACCGGAAAGAGAAGGGCTGCTTCTGTTCAGCGGAATAGCCCGCAAGCATCGCGGCGAATATCCCGTAATGGTGATGGTCATGGCGAGCGGCCGCAAGTACAGGCTGAATTACGATATGTGGGTCGATCCTACCGAAGAATTCCGCTCCGCGATAGCGGGGGCCTTCGGCGAGAATTCCATAATAAATTGATGAGCGATAAGGGATAAGGGGGAGTAAGGATGAACAGGATAGGAGTGCTCAGCTCCGGCGGCGACAGCCCCGGAATGAACGCGGCCATACGCGCGGTTGTGCGTTTCGGCATACAGAAGGGTCTCGAAGTCTACGGCATAAAGCGGGGCTTCGAAGGGCTCATAGACGGCGACATGGAGCAAATGAACGTTTCGTCGGTCGCGGACATAATACACAGGGGAGGCACCATGCTCGGGACGGCCAGGAGCCAGCGCTTTGTGACGCCGGAGGGTTTTGCCAGGGCGATGGCCATGCTCGACACCTTTAAGATAGACGGCCTCGTTGTCATAGGCGGCGACGGCTCGCTTAAAGGCGCGGACTGCCTGAGCCGGGCGGGGGTGAAGGTGATGGTTCTGCCGGGAACCATAGACAACGACCTGGCGTACACCGATTTCACCATAGGCTTCGATACCGCGGTAAACACCGCGCTTTCTACCATAAGCAACATACGCGACACTTCCTCGTCTCACGGGCGCACCACAATAATAGAGGTCATGGGCCGCGAGTGCGGTGACATAGCCCTCTACGCCGGACTTGCCGGAGGCGCCGAAACCATACTGATACCCGAAATAGAGCTGGACATACCCGCCATATGCCGCAAGCTCCTGATAGGCAAGAACAGGGGTAAGCGCCACAGCGTGATAATAAAGGCCGAAGGAGTGCCCATAGACGTGGGTGAGCTGGCCGCGGAGCTGGAGAAGAAGACGGGAATGGAGACCAAGAAGGTCGTGCTCGGCTACATACAGCGGGGAGGCAGCCCCACGGCGCGCGACAGGCTGCTTGCCAGCCGCACCGCCTGCCGGGCGGTGGAACTTCTTGTCGCCGACAGCGAGAGCAGAGCCATAGGCATAAGGGGCGACGAAATAATCTCCATGGACTTTGAAAGCGCCTTCAAAACGGAGAAGCTGACGCACTTTGAATTTTTAGATATGTGCGACGTGCTCGGATAAAAAGGGGAAGAACAGATGATTTGCAAGAACATAAGCGTCTCGCCCGAGGGTCATATACTCTTTGCGGGGCAGGATGTTATCGAGCTCGCAAAAAAATACGGAACGCCGCTCTATCTCATGGACGAGGACAGGATACGCGAAAACTGCCGCACTTACATAAACGCCTTCAAAAAACACTTCGGACCTGCGGGCAAGCCGCTGTTTGCGAGCAAGGCCTGTTCCTTTAAGCGCATCTACGAGATAATGACGGAAGAAGGCATGGGCATAGACGTCGTGTCCTCCGGTGAGATATACACCGCAAAGCAGGCGGGCTTCGATCTGGCAAACGCCTTTTTCCACGGAAGCTGCAAAACCGATTTCGACATAGCTTACGGCATGGACTGCAAGCTTGGCTATTTTGTGGCCGACAATATCGAGGAGATAGACTGCATAGAGGCGGAGGCCGCGCGCAGGGGCCATGTTCAGAAGGTTCTGCTCAGGCTTTCCCCGGGCGTCGACCCTCACACCTACGAAGAGGTTGCCACCGGCAAAGTGGATTCCAAGTTCGGCACAGCCATAGAGACGGGTCAGGCGGAGCAGCTACTGCTGCACACCCTTAAACAAAAGCATATACAGTTAGACGGTTTTCACTGCCACATAGGTTCCCAGGTCTTCGGAGAGGATGTCTTTGAGCGCAGCGCGGTAATAATGCTGGAGTTTATAGCCGCGATGAAGAAAAAACACGGCTTTGAAACGGCGATGCTGGATCTCGGCGGAGGCTACGGTGTTCCCTATGTGGAGGACGACCCCGTGCTCGATGTCGATACCAAGGTGGCGGAAGTGGCGGCGGCCGTGAACGACACGTGCAGGAGGCTGGGCATAGACAGACCCGAAATACACATGGAGCCCGGGCGCAGCATAGTCGCCGACGCCGGCATGACCGTATATACCGTCGGAAGCGTAAAGCGCATAAGGGGTTACAAGAACTACGTGGCCGTGGACGGCAGCATGGCCGACCATCCGCGCTACGCGCTGTACAAATCCAAATACACCTGCCGCCTCGCAAACAAGATGAATGAAGAGTTTGATCTTGTGGCCGATGTGGTGGGCCGCTGCTGCGAGAGCGGCGACATAATACAGCCCGCGGTACGCCTGCCGCAGAGCGTGGGCCGGGGAGATATAATGGCCGTGTTTACAACGGGAGCGTATCACTATTCCATGGCTTCCAACTACAACCGCCTTGGCAAGCCCCCCGTGGTGATGCTTAAAGACGGCGGAAGCTACATAGCCGTAGAGAGGGAAAGTTTGGAAGACATCTGCCGCAACGACAGCTAGAGCCGGAATCCGGCGCGCAGGGTCAATTATTCATGCAATTGAGATTTTATACATATAACTGCCAATAAATGCTGATTAATTGACGAAAAGAAAAATTCATGTTAAAATTGTAAGGTCTTAGTTAGCAGTTTCAACTGCAAAGCGTTTGTCAGAAAATTCGTCAGATAAGGAGATGCACTATGAAAAAGTATTTGTCACTATTCCTTGTTCTGGTTCTTGCCCTCTCCGCTTTTGCGGCTTGCGGCGAAACCGGAACAACCCCGCCGCCGGCGGAACCCGGCACAACCCCCGGCACCCCGGATCCCACTACGCCTGCGGGCCCCGAGGCTCCCGAGGTTTCAAACATAGGTCCGGACGGACGCGAGTTTGCGGATGAGCAGGTCTACCGCTCCCTGTATGCTTCCGAAGTCACCACCATGAACTATCTCTCGAGCGGCACCACCTACGAGCTCGTAGTGGGCGCGAATACCATAGACTCCCTCGTGGAAAACGACACCTATGGAAACATCATCCCCTGCGCCGCGGAGAGCTGGGAGGAGAGCGCCGACGGCCTCACCTGGACGTTCAAGCTCAGACCCGGTCAGTACTGGAAGGACGCGGACGGCAATAAGATGAGAGAAGTAACCGCTCACGACTACGTTGCCGCCGCGCAGTATGTCTGCGACTCCGATATGGACTGCAGCAACAGCTACCTCCTGGACGGCTGGATCGTGAACGCCACGGAGCTGCTGGAATACACAGCCGCCAAGATTGTCGCGGTTGAAAAGGGCTCCGAAACCGAAGACGACGACGTAATCGTAGACGAGAACGGCATATACTACATCGGCTACGGCTGGAACGGCAGCACATACGATGAGTGGGAAGAAGTCCCCGCCGTCGAGTTCGGCGAATTAGGCGTTGTCGCCGTAGACGACTATACCCTCGAATACCATCTCTGCATACCCCGTCCCTACTTCCTTACCGTTCTGCAGTTCGGTACCTACTGGCCCGCCCCCGCGGAGAAGCTCGCCGAGTACGGCAAGAATTACGGTCTGGACAACACCAAGATGTGGTTCAACGGAGCTTACATACTCAGCACCTTCGAGCCTCAGCAAAAGAGGATTTATACCAGAAACGAAGAAAACTGGGATGCCGAGCACGTATATATCGAGAGGATAGAGGAGACCTACAACACGGAGGCCTCGACCCTTG
>DAONZO010000071.1:0-6046 GCA_035406945.1 Bacillota bacterium
GGTCTCACCGCCGGAGTAGGCCCGACCCTCTTTGGCGCAACCCGCCCGGTCACTCAGGTTCAGTATCTCACCTTTGTGCTGCACGCCCTGGGTTACGAAGACGAAATCGACTTCGTCTGGGACAAATCTCTCGATTTGGCGCGGCAGATAGGAATAGCCGACGAAGCCGTCGAGGAATTTTTCCGCCGCGACGCCGTTATGGCATCTTACAGGACTCTTGCGGCTCACTATAAAAACAGCGAAAACTGCATATTAGGCGATATGGACGGCAAGCCTGCCGACGCAAAGCTCATACCTATGGAGCAAAAGGGCTTCCTGTTTACGTGGCAAGAGAACGGGGAGATGGTCGTCGCCTGCTACGGCGCGGACAAGACCCCGAAAGAGAGATACCGCGTTCCGGCGATTGCGGGCGACATTAAAGGTGCGACGCTCAAATCCTACCACAGGGAAGGCAGCCCTACCGGCTGGGGCTATATCTACGGTCCCGAGGGTCTCTACCGAACCGTCGAAGGAAAACTGCTTCAGATAAGCGCAAAGCCCGCCATAGACCTTTGCTTCGCCCGCGTGGGCGCAGCTTCCTCCGGCCCCATCATACTCAGCTTCGACCCCGAAAAACCCGTATTTACCGTCCGCGGAGACCTGGGCGGCGACCGGATACTCGAGATAAACGAGGACGGCAGCGAAAGCGTACGCCTGAGCGCCGAATGCGGCCACGGAATAGATATCGAAAATATAATCACAGAACAGAGCTTTTCAAACGTAAGCTTCACATCGCTTAGAATCGCCGAAGGCGGCGGCTACGGCCGCTACCTCTATGTGCTTGGATACAAGGGCGACGAGATCTCGGGAATAAGGCCTTCCATATGGGTGCAAAACTACACGGCCGAGCACCCGGAAAACGATCCGGACTGGGATCCCGAAGACCCTGCCGCTTACTCCCGCAAGTACTGGCTTGAGGAGACGCAGAGACTCAACGCCCTCGGCCTCGGAACCGAATAAAAGAAAATGCGCCTTTGCCTTACGGGCTGAGGCGCAAAATGTGCCAAAACGATGTATAAAGTTTTTTTAGGCACAGCAATTTATTCAAGTGTGTCAAATTCCGAAGAATTTTTAAAAATGGCACGTTTATTTTTGCAATATTTTGGAAATACTCGCGGCTCGCCCGTATTTTCGGGATTAGAATGTGCCTAAGCCTTGGAACGACTCCGTTTTCAGCACATTCCGGCCGCTGACCCCGCTTTCGGTTTATACACGAAAGCGCTGTTTTTTTGGAAACGTGTGCCTAAAAGGAGATTTTTAATCCAACAGGCACGTTCCCTTATATTTCCAGTCAGGAGTGTGCTTAATCGTAAACATTTTTCGTTTTAAGCACATTTCGATGATCTCGTTTCACTATATTTTGCTTTATTGAAAAAAACGGCTCGGTCGCCGCTTGCAACGACGGCAAGCTGAGACCGAGCCGTGATTGTCTGCTTATGCTACGTTGCAGAGGGCTTCTTCCCATCAGCGGAAGCGTGGCCGTCCGCGGCACCCGAATCGAACTTCGCTACGCTCGTTCTTGCGGATAAGCAATTATTCCCTTTGTGCGTCGTGAGGCGATGCTGCCTAAAACTTATTCTCCGCAAAAGCCGCGAGCAGTTTGGCGGTATCCTCCACGTCGGAGAGAGCCGCCATCTCCTGCGCATAGTGACAGTAGCGAATCGGCACCGAAACGCCGCTGGAGGGCACCCCCGCCCTAGACACGTGGATTGCGCCCGCATCCGTGCCGCCGCCCTTAAGCACATCCTGCTGAACCTTTATCTTCTTCTGCTTTGCGATATCGTTGAGCAGCTTAACCACCTGGGGATGAGCTATCACGGAGCCGTCCATGATTTTTATCGCGGCACCCTTGCCTGTGACGGAACTGGCAAAGTGCTCGGCCTTGGGCGTGTCGTCGGACCACGTCACGTCGCAGACCACAAAGTAATCCGGATCCACAATGTAGCCGGCGGTCTTGGCCCCGCGCAGCCCCACTTCCTCCTGAACGGTAAAGACGAACCACACATCGTTATCGGTCTTCTTAAGTTTTTCAAGAGCCATGAGCTGGGCCACGCAGCAGATTCTGTCGTCGAGATACGGAGAAACTATCATGCCGCCGGGAGTAAGAAAGCTCGGCGCATCGTAAACCGCCATATCTCCGGGCTGAACGTGCTTAAGCGCTTCTTCCTTGTTCGCGACACCGATATCGATGTACATTTCCTGAAGGGTGAGCTTGTCTAACTTTGCGTCCTCGTTCTTCTGAACCACTCCGCGCGTGCCGTTGGCAAAGCGAACGGTGCTCGAGAGAAGAGTAGCCGGAGATATTCCGCCGACCCTGCCGAAGCGTATAAAGCCCTCGTCTTCTACGACCGTCGCGATAACGCCTATGGAGTCCATGTGGGCGGAGAACATCACCTTGGCGCCGTTGCCCTTCTTGCGCACGTAGAGATTGCCCATGGCGTCCGTCTTCATCTCGTCCGCAAAGGGCTTTGCCAGTTTCTTTATAGCCTCGCGCACCTCGTCCTCGCGGCCGGAGGGGCCAAAGCAAGCGTTTAATGTGTTCAGTGTTTTAAGAATATCCATGTTCTATTTTCCTGCCTTTCCTTCGGCTATCGCTCTGACGAAGAGCTGCGCTAACTTAAGGGTGTCCTTTATGTCCTTGCCGCACGCGACCGTAGAGGCCGAGTGCAGATATCTGACCGGAACCGAAATATTGGCCACCCTGACACCCTCGCGAGTGCGCTGAATAGCGGAGGCGTCGGTGCCTCCCGCAATATACTGTTTAATCTGCCAGGCTATGCCCGCCTCGTCCGCAAGGGCCGCCGTCATGCGGAACAGACCCTCGTCGTATATGGTGCTGCCGTCCATGCAGCCTATCACCGGGCCCGCGCCCAGCCTCGTAACCTTCTTTTCCGCCGGAACATTGGAGATGTCCGCGCTCGTCGTACCCTCCAACACAAGGGCGTAGGCCGGATTGACGGAAAACGCCGCGCCGAAGGCTCCTCTGCATCCCACTTCTTCCTGACAGGTAAAGACGAAGGTGACGTCGCAGGGAAGATCCTGCTTCGCCAGATTCATCATGACGGCGCAGCCGACGCGGTCGTCCAAAGCCTTTGCCTTGACCTTGTCCTCGCCGAACTCCAGATAGTCGCTGTCGAAGACTATCTTGTCCCCGAGGCTCACCTTCTTTTCCGCGGAGGCCTTGTCCGGAGCGGCGATGTCTATGTACATTTCCTTAATCTTGGGCACACGCTTTACTTCTTCCGCGCTCACCAGGTGAATGGCCTTAAGCCCTGTTACTCCGGGCACCATGTCTTTTCCGATAAAGACCCTGCGGCCGAGCACAACCCTTGCGTCTATGCCGCCGACGGCGGAAAAGCGAATGTAGCCGTCGTCTTCTATCTTGCGCACGATAAAGCCGACTTCGTCCATGTGAGCGGCCAGCATGAGCCCGCCCTTGACGCGCTTCGCGCCCTTCTTGAAAACTATCAGGTTGCCGAGGGCGTCTATCCTCATGTCGTCGACGACGGGAGAGAGCTCGTTTATTATGTAGTCTCTTACGTTGTCTTCGAAGCTGGAGACGCCGTCCATAAGGCAGAGTTCTTTTAAGTATTTCAGCATTTGCTCACCCCCCAACCCGGTTCAAGCGCGAATTCCGCAAGCAGTTCGGCCGTATATTCCATATCCTTGAGGCTTACTATCTCCACCGGCGTGTGCATGTACCTTTCCGGCAGCGAAAGCACTTGAGTGGCTATGCCTTCCCTTGCAATCTGGAAGACCCAGCCGTTGGTGCCGGAAGCTCCGGGCATGACCGAAAGCTGCATGGGTATGCGGCGCGCTTCGCATATGGCCTTCATGCGCTCCGTCATCCAGCGAGTGCAGTTGGGCCCTATGCCTATTTCCGGCCCGCCGCCCAGAACGCTGTCTTCACCCTTGTTGTCCGCTGTCGCGGCATGGGTGACGTCCACCGCTACGCAGGCGTCGGGGGCTATCGCAAAGGCCGCGGTCCTGGCTCCCAGGGCGACTTCTTCGCGGCAGCTGCCGATTATGTAGAGGTCGCAGTCCAGCTCGCGCCCTTTGAGAAGCTCAAGAGTTCTCACCAGGATAAGAAAGCAGGCTCTGTCGTCCATGGATTTTCCGCAGAACAGATTGTTGTCCATGTAAAAGCCGCCGTAATCGCCGTTTCTGAAAGAAACCGGTGTTCCGACGGGTATCAGCTTCTCCGCCTTTTCCTTGCTCGTAAGCCCGGCGTCTATGCGAAGATCCTTCATGGGTATGGACCGGTCCATCTCCTCCCTGCTCAAAACGTGGGGCGGCAGACAGGCCACAATGCCGAACATGGGCGGGTCTGTAAGTATGGTGACCTCGCGGCCGGGAAGCATTCTCCGGTCCACTCCGCCTATCGAGGTGAACAAGAGAAAACCGTCATCGTCGTAGCCGCTGACAATCATTCCGATTTCGTCGATGTGGGCGTCGAAGAGCAGTTTTTTCGCGTTTTTCTTGCCGCAGCGCCGCACGCCTATGGCGTTGCCGAACTTGTCCACATAGGCCTCGTCCGTAAGCGGAGCCATCAGCTCCACGGCAGCCTTTACAACAGGCGCCTCAAACGCGGACGGGCCGGACAGCTTGCAGAAGCGCTGCAATTCCTTTTTTAAATCCATTGTTCCTCCTTGAAAACGTAAATTTAAGCCCAAAGAGCTTCAGGATACAGTCCTTCGTCCGTTTTGGCGCGCATCGCGGCCGCAACTCCGGGTCTGTCCTCCTTATATGTTACACCGAACCAGCGGTCGGAAGTCTCGAGTATTTTCACCTTCGCCTTCCTCTCTTCCACCAGCTCGCCTACAACCTTGGGTATATAAAATTCGCCCTTTTCGGGGTTTTCGCGCAGTATCTTCTCAAGGGCCGCCGGAAACCTCTCCTTCAGCTCATCAATAATGGAGGGTGTAAAACCGAAGAAGTTCATCGAAACGAGGGTTCCTTCGGCAATGTCGCTGTCCGCGCCGTTCTCCGTGCTTCTTATTACGCCGTCCGGGCGGCGGCTTATCTCGGGGGTCTCGTGTATCCTTTCGAGATACTCGCCGTCGGCCCTGCACACGCCGCGCGTGACGCCCCCGTTTTCGGAAATGGTGTTCTCCACCCTGCATCCTATCATGCAGTAATCGTAGGCTTCACCGTCGCGGGCCTGGCTGAGATGCTTAAAGGCCAGCTCAAAAGCCTCGGGGCCGTAGTAGTCGTCGGCGTTTATAACGGCAAAGGGCGAATCTATCATGTTCCTTATCGCCAGTATGCAGTGCCCCGTGCCCCAGGGTTTTTTGCGGCCGGCGGGAATCTCAAAGCCTTCCGGCACGTCTTCCACTTTCTGAAAGGCGTAGTCTACCTGCATCCGGCGACCCGCTCCGCGCTCTATCAGCGCTTTGAAATCTTCCTCTATCTCTCTTTTTATTATACAAACAGCCTTTTCAAAGCCGGCTTTTTTTGCGTCATAAAGGGAATAGTCTATTATCAGCTCTCCGGCGGGGCCTACGGAATCCATCTGCTTTAGCCCGCCGTAGCGGCTTCCCATGCCGGCCGCCATTATTACAAGCACCGGCTTATTCATTCTTTTCCTCCTCTTTTTGCGGGGCTTCGCAGACCGCGGCGCCGTTTCTTTCTCGTTTAACATCTTCCGCGGCCGCGACTATTGCGTCTATGCAGCGCCTTACGTTTGCCTGACCCGTCGCCAGGTTCATCCTCGCGAAGCGGGCAAAGCGCTCGCCGCCGAACCAGGAACCGTAATCGAAGGCTACTCCGCAGCGGTTTTGCAAAAAGTCTTCGGCCTCGGCCTGCTTGTCGAAATATGCGCCGAAGTCCATCCAAAGCAGGTAGGTGCCCTGAAGCTCCGATACTTTAATCTCCGGAAGCTCCGCCGCCAGTCTCTCCTTTACGTAAACGTAGTTTCCGTATATGTCGGCCCGGCATTCCTCCAGCCAGGGCCCGCCCTCTCTCATCGCCGTCTCCACCGCCACGCAGCCGAAGGGATTGAGTTCGC
>DAONZO010000072.1:0-5882 GCA_035406945.1 Bacillota bacterium
TGGGCTTTGTGTGAAAAAAACTCTTGGAGTTCGGCATGGGAGGCGACCTTAGGGAATTCGAACCCGGCGACGTTATAAGCTGCGGATGCTTTAAGATAGAGACCATACATTCCAATCATTCCGTTGCGGATTCGGTGGCTTATTCCATAAGCACTCCGGTGGGTACGGTTTTTCATACCGGCGATTTCAAGGTGGATTACACTCCGGTAGACGGCCAACCCATGGATCTGGCAAGGCTTGCGGAAATAGGGAAAAAAGGGGTCCTGCTGCTTATGGCCGACAGCACAAACGCCATGCGCAAGGGTTATACGCCCTCCGAAGCCAGCGTAGGTATCTCCTTGGGGAATATCTTCTCCGCCACGCCTCAGCGCATAATCATCGCGACCTTTTCCTCCAACGTCTACCGCGTTCAGAAGATTATAGACCTTGCCGTACAAAACGGCCGCAAGGTCGCCATATCCGGGCGCAGCATGGAAAACACGGTTCAGATAGCTTCGGAGCTCGGATACCTCAGCATACCCGCAAACACCCTTGTCGATATTAAAAAGATCAAGGATATTCCGGATTCCAGGCTCGTGATAATTACGACGGGAACTCAGGGAGAACCCATGAGCGCTCTTGCGAGGATGGCCTCCGGAGAACACAAGACGGTAAAAATACGCCCTAAAGACGTGGTGATACTGTCTTCCACGGCGGTGCCCGGCAACGAAAAAAGCGTCTCGGACATTGTGAATGCGCTTATGGAAAAGGGCGCGGACGTAATATACAACGACATAGCCGAGACCCATGTCTCCGGCCACGCCTGTCAGGAGGAGCTCAAGCTGCTTCAGGCCCTCATAAAGCCCAGATTCTTTATGCCCATACACGGCGAATTCAGGCATCTGCGCGGACATGCCGAACTTGCCGAAAGCATGGGCATGCAGGAAAAGGACATACTTTTTGCTAAAAACGGAGACGTATTGGAATTTACAAAAACCAGAGCACTGCTTACGGAAGAGAAGGTTCCCGCGGAGGGCATACTCGTAGACGGCCTCGGGGTCGGGGATGTGGGAAGTCTGGTTTTGGGAGAGCGCAAGCAGCTTTCGGAAGGGGGCCTTGTCATAATAGCCGCGGGATTCGACTCGGCAAGCGGAGAGATTATCGCCGGGCCGGAGCTTCACACGAGCGGCTTTGTATACGTCAAGGAGTACGGAGAAATATTGGAATTCGCCCGCCAGGTCGTGAGCGAACGTCTTGACGCGGCTCGAAAAGACGGGATACGGGATATTCAGGCACTTAAGAGCGCGGCTCACAATGTGCTGAGAAAATTCCTCAAGGAAAAGACCAACAGGATGCCTGTTATTTTAACGGTTTTTATAGAAATTTAGGAGGAGTTTATGCAAAACGTATACGACATTGCCCACGAGCTGGTAAGATCTCTGAAGGAAACGGACCAGTACAAGAACTACAAGGAGCTTAAAGCAAAAATAGACGGGAATCCCGAACTCGTCAAAATGATAAACGATTTTCAGGAAAAGAACATGCAGATGCAGCTCAGCGTAATGCAGGGCGTGGAGGTTGACGAAGAGCTTAAACAGCAGATCGGCTCACTCTACGGAATAGTGATGGGCGACCCGCTCGCGGCTCAGTATATGCAGGCCGAATTTTCATTTACTCAGGTGGTATCCGAGATCTACGGTATAATAGGAGAGGTAGCAAAAGAATGATGAATAAGTACGAAGCGAGAATCAAAGCTCTGACGGAGCAGTTCGACGCGGCCGGCATAGACGGTCTTTATATAAGCGGAGTTCCCGGCGTGTCCTATTTTACCGGGAAAAAGGGTGATGATTGCGCTCTTTGGGTAGACAAAGACGGAGCCGTAATAATCACGGACTTCCGCTACAGAGAGCTGGCGCAGAGCCTCACATGGCTTCGCTTTTACGAGACCGACGACACTCACCGCACAACGGACTTTTTAAATAGCCTCTCCTGCACGAAGATAGGTGTTGAAAAGGATTGGCTGTCCCTGAACACTTATCTTGCGTTTAATGAAAAACTTACGGAAAAGGAGATAATCCCCGTGAGCGGCCTCGTCGAAAACCTCAGGATGGTCAAGGACAGCGACGAGATTGAATGGACGCGCGAGGCGGCGAGAATCGGCTGCGATGCCTTCAACTATGCCTGCGGAATAATAAAGCCGGGCATGAGCGAGAAAGCCCTGGCATTTGAACTTGAGTACCATATGCTCAGTCACGGCGCGGACGGAATAGCCTTCGGCACCATAGCCGTCACCGGACCCAAGACCAGCATGCCGCACGGTGTGCCCGGAGACGAAGTGATAAAGAGCGGCGACTTTGTGACCATGGACTTCGGATGCGTCGTCAACGGCTACCATTCCGATATGACGAGAACCGTTGCCATGGGAAGCGCCACGGACGAGATGCGCAAGGTCTACGACATAGTGCTGCGCGCCCAGCTTGCCGCCTGCGACAATATACGCGCGGGTCTCAGCGGACGCGAGTGCGACGCATTTGCAAGAGATATTATAAGAGCAGAGGGCTACGGCGAATATTTCGGCCATAGTCTGGGACACGGCACGGGGCTTGAAATACACGAGTTTCCCCGTTTTGCCGCCGGCTACGACGGAATAATCAAGGAAAATGCCATAATGTCCATAGAGCCCGGCATCTACCTTCCGGGCAGATTCGGAGTCAGGATCGAAGACTTGGCAATAATTAAAAAGGATGGTATACTTAATCTCTGCGATAGTGCAACAAAAGAGTTGATTGTTTTATAAGACATTGGAGGATGATTATTTATGGTTTACGCAAGCGATTTCAGGAACGGAAAGACCTTTATAATGGATGGTCAGCCCTGTGTCGTCATAAGCTTTCAGCACGTAAAACCCGGCAAGGGAGCCGCCTTTGTACGCACAAAGTATAGAAACATTCTTACGGGCGCCACTCGCGAAGAGGCCTTCAACCCCGACGACAAATTTGAAGACGCCCACATCGAATACAAGAAGATGCAGTACTCCTATAACGACGGAGAACTATATTATTTCATGGACCCCGAAACATTCGACATGATTCCGATGGGCCTGGATCTCGTGGAAGATGCCATCAAGTGGATAAAGGAAAACGACGAGGTCATGGTGAAGTTCTTTCAGGGCAGCGCTTTTATAGTGGAGCCGGAAAACTTCGTTGTTTTAGAAGTTACGGACTGCGAGCCCGGAGTAAGGGGCAACACCGCGACCAACGTGACAAAGGCCGCGACGGTCGAAACCGGAGCCGTGGTGCAGGTACCCATTTTTATTGAAGCAGGAGAAAAGATTCAAATAGATACAAGGACCGGAGAGTATTTAAGCCGGGCCAAATAATAGATGAATAGCGACGAAAAACAAAGCGACCTAAGCGCCGATACCGTTCCCGACTTATCAGAGTCTTTTCAGGAGCAGGAAAGCTCGGAAAACTCCGACCCTGCGCCCACGAGGCGCCGCAGAAAAAAAGTAAAAAAGAAGAAGGCTTCGGGCTGTCTCATTGCCGTAATGGTGTTTATGTTGGCAATTATGGGGACAGCCCTGTTTGCATTGTACGAATACAACCGCATCGCAAACTTCAACGAAGCCTATAATCCCGATGATGCTTCCACCGTGGAATTCAGCGTAAAGAGGGGCTCGACCACCCTCGTCATCGCCGAGAAGTTGGAGAGCTACGGTCTTATAGAATCAGCCGACATATTTGTCTACAAGTCTAAAATCGCCGGAACGGACGCGGGCTACCAGGCCGGCGACTTTCTGCTGTCTCCTTCCATGACCATGGAAGAGATAATGGAGGCTCTTAGGCATCCCATAGTTGCCGTGCGCCATTTTACCATAGCCGAAGGCCTCAATCTGGTCCAGATAGGCCGGAAGCTGGAAGAACAGGAAATATGTACGGCCGAGGCCTTTTATGCGGCTCTCGAAGACAGCTACGACTACGGTTTTTTAGAGCCGGCCGAGGCCGACGAGCCGACGGGTACCCTAAGCAGGCGTGCAAACAGACTGGAAGGCCTGCTCTTTCCGGATACCTACGAAATCTATGCCGGGAGCAGTCCTCACGAGGTGATAGACAAGATGCTGGCCCGCTTCGACGAGCTTTACACCGGCGACATACGGGCAAAGGCGGAAGCACTCGGACTCAGCATGCGCGAGGTCTGCACCATAGCCTCGCTCATCGAGCGGGAGTGCAGGGTGGACGAAGAGCGCCCGCTCGTCAGCAGCGTCATCTTCAACAGGCTGAATATTTCGATGAAGCTCCAGTTCTGCTCCACCGTTCAGTATGCGCAGGGAGAGGTCAAATCCAGACTTACGACAGCTGACACACAAATAGATTCCGTATACAATACCTACATTATCGACGGTCTTCCGCCCGGTCCCATTTCCAACTTCGGAAAGGCCAGTTTAGAGGCTGCGGTTGCGCCGGCAGACACGGATTATCTATATTTCGTTGTAAAGAACGACGGCTCCAAAACTCACAACTTCGCCTCGAACTACGAGGATTTCAGCAATTATAAGGACGATTATTTAAATACTTTGGATTGATATTGTTTTTTTGAAAGGATGTGAAAGCTCTAAAAATGGATGACGGCACACGATGGTCATGGATAACCGTTATGCTGCTGCTCTTTGCAGCGGCCTTTCTGGCGGTTACCGAAACGGCCTTCGCATCGGTATCTCGTAATAAAATGAAAATCTCCGCCGAAAGGGGAGATACAAGGGCCGTTAAGGCCATGTATGTTTTAGACAATTTTGAACTGGCGGTGACGACGCTGCTGATATGTGCGAACATTGTCCACATTGCGGCGGCTTCCATAGTAACTATGGCCGTTACCCGCCTCTGGGGGCTTACGGCGGTATCCGTAAGCACAGTAGTCACCACCCTTGTCGTATTCTTCGCGGGCGAAATGCTTCCCAAAAGCATAGGGAAAAAATACAGCCTGAAGTATTCCCTCGCGAACGCGGGTGTTCTTTGCCTGCTCATGAAGATATTTTCCCCCGTTGCAAAACTGCTCAGCACCATAGGCAACTTCGTGGCGTCCCATGTCAAGGCCGACCCCGAGGCTTCGGTTACGGAGGACGAACTCTACGACCTTGTTGAGGACATGGCCGAGCAGGGTCATATAGACGAGGTCAGGGGGGATCTTATATATTCCGCTCTCGTCTTCGGAGAGCTTACGGTGGACAGCATACTCACTCCGCGAGTCGACCTTGTCGCCATAGACATAGACGCGGAGCCCGAAGAAATTTTTGAGATTATAAGCACCTCAACCCACAGTCGTCTGCCGGTCTATGAGGGCACAATAGATAATATCATTGGCGTTTTGCACATAAGAAAATACATGAAGGCCTGTGTAAACGGCAATTCTCAACTGCCGGGCGTACGGCCCCTCATGGATAGGGCGCGCTTTGCGCATCAGGGCACGGCCATAGACGACCTGCTGCCCCTCATGTCCAAGAACAAGAGCAATATGGCCGTCATCACCGACATGTACGGCGGCACCCTGGGCATAGTCACCATAGAGGATATTTTAGAGGAGCTTGTGGGCGAGATATGGGACGAAGACGACGTAGTGCGCGAACCCATAGTTCAGCTCTCGGAGCGAAGCTACATGGCAGACGCCGACGAAACGGTGCTGGATGCCTTCGACTTTATGGACTTCGAGGACAGCGACGAAGAAGAAATAGACAGCAATCTGCTCCTGGGCGAGTGGGTGCTTGAACAATTCGAGCATATGCCCAGGCGCGGAGCATCCTTTGAATATAAGAATCTACTCGTCACCGTCGCCTCGATAGAAAAGAACCGCATACTGCGCGTAAGGATAGACGTCGGAGAAGAAGCTGAGAAAGAAGGTGAGCAGAGATG
>DAONZO010000073.1:0-5852 GCA_035406945.1 Bacillota bacterium
CAAAGACTATCTCTCCCGTATCGTGGTTGTAGCAAATCTCAATATTGGCTATGAGGCCTTCCTCCGTATGAACCTTGTTCATGGTGGATCCGAGAGTCTCCGTCCTCTGGTTGGATACGAAATTGCCCAGAGAATAGTAAACGGGAACCTCCACGCCCTGCGTGCTGGTGAGCCAGACTATTCTTTCCGGCACGTGAGGGTGAGAACCGACCACAAAATCCACTCCGGCGTCCACGACTATCTGGGCGAGGTCCTGCTGAGACTTCATAGGCTCTATGAAATATTCTTCCCCCCAGTGCATAAAGGCCATCACTATATCCGCTCCGGCCTCTCTGCAGGCCGCGACGGTATCGCGTATTTCCTGCATATCGCCTTCGTTGTAATATCTGAAGGAGTTTACGGTGTCCTCCACTTCGTAGGGGATATAGCAGCCGTTCAGACAGCGCCTTCCGTTCTGTTCGAAGTTTTCGTAAACGTAGGCAACAACGCCGAGCTTGACGCCGTCAACGGTTTCCATAATGGTGTAGGTCTCTTCGCCCGGAGGATAGCCACCCGCCACGAGCATGCCGTTTTCGCGTATTATATCTATGCTGCGCAAAAAACCCGAGACGCCTGAATCGAGCATGTGGTTGTTCGCGATCACTCCGATATCGGTGCCGCAGGCCGCGATAGCCTCGCACAGTTCGTCGGGCGACCTGAAAGACGGGTAGCCGTAATAATTGCTTCCCGGGAAAGTCGTCTCTATGTTCATCATGGTGACATCCGCATCCGCGAGCAAATCCCTTACGTAATCGAACCAGCTGTCGAAGCTGTAGCCGTCATCGCGCTTGGCAGCCTTAAGCTGCGAATTGTGGCACATTACGTCTCCGGCGCAGCGTATCCTTATCCTGGTGAGCTTCGGCCCCTCCGGTTCATCGGACGGCTGCGGTTCATCCGAGGGGGGCCCGGCAGGCTCCGGAGAAATATCCGGGGGCTGCACTTCCGAAGGGGCTCCCGTATCGTTCGGGTCGCCGTTTACGGACACATCCTCCGCGTGGACGTTTCCGCTCAGAACCCGACTCAGGGCCGGTATTTTGTCCTTTACGAATATTACCAGCGCGAATATCAGAGAACATATCATAACGATGGAGAGCAGAACTCTCCCCGTGTTGTTTTGAGTTTTCCTCCTGTTTTCCATCATCGCATATACTCGCGCTAATTGACCGATTCCACGGCCTTAATCTCGGGAAGCTGCTCCTTAAGGTACTGCTCTATGCCCATCTTTATGGTCATCTGAGCGTGGGGGCAGCCCGCGCAGTGTCCCTGAAGCTCCACCAAAACGACCTTGTCGTCGGTGTAATCCACGAAAGCGACATCTCCGCCGTCTCTTTGAAGCGCCGGCCTTATCTCGTCAAGCAGGGCCTTAATCTTCTCTACCATTTCTTTCTCCTATTCTCCCCAGTCGGGGGCTACGATATATTCGGCGCTGTATTCGCCGTTTTCAATAATATTTATGACCACATCCTTGGTAGGGTCGCCGTTGGAATCCATGTTTATGGTTCCCGTCACGCCCCTAAAACCCCTGATGTTTATCAGCTTGTTGGCTATGAGCGTGCCGGCTTCGGGACGCCCCGCCCTCTTTATGGCCTCAACGGCCATAAGATAGGCATCAAAGCCCAAAGCAGCATTTTTGCTCGGCACTTCTCCTCCGTAAGTTTCGGCATATGCCGAGTAGAAAAGCTCCGCCGTGTCGGAAAGCGTTCTGTCCCCGGCGTAATCCGAAACAAACGATACTCCGTCTAAAAAGCTCAGATCCTGACGCCCGGCCAAAAGCGCGGCTTCCGCAAGTCCCGCCCACTCGTTGCAGCCAATCCATTTAAAGTCGCAGCCCATGTCCTTTGCCTGAAACAGAACTTCCTGACCCAGCTCCGCGTCGCAGGGGAAGAATATGGGGCCTGTTCGCATAAGACAGAGTTTTTCGAGATAGAGGCTGAAATCGCTCGTGCCGGGCGGAAAACTCACCACGGCCACGGAATATTCGTTGCCGAGCCTTGCCGCAAGCTCCGACGTAAACTGTTCGGCCAGAGTTGCGGCGTAGTCGTCGCCCTCCGGAAGAAAAACGGTGTACCAACGCTCATTGAGCCTTCCCAAGGCGTAGCGCGCGGCGCTCTGCCCCTGATATGCGTCCGTGAGGCAAACCCTCGAATAATACTGACTGCTCTGGGATATGAGCGGGTTTGTGCAGGTGACGGCTATGGCCGGTATGCGGGCTTTTGCAAACACGTCCGCGCCGGCAAGGGAAAGCACATTGCGATAGCTTCCTATTACCACGGAGACCCCGCTCCCTACCAATTCTTCGGCAACCTGTCTGGCAACCCGATCGTCGGACTCGTTGTCCGCGTACACAAGAACGAGCTCCTTCCCAAGCACCTCGGGGTACAGCTTGTGAGCGAGCTCTATCCCTCTTATCTCTTCCGCGGCGGCCTCGCTGTCGTCTCCTGTCAGCGGCTCAAAAACGCCTATCTTTATGGTATCGTCGGGAATTATTTCCGCGATTTCGATGGTATCCGGGAAAAAAGCCTCTTTGAAATTGTAGTATGTTTCGCATGCGCATAGAGAAAAAGCCAGTACAAAGGCAAGCAGCAGCGAAACGGCCTTTTTTTTCATGTAAGACTGTCCTACTTGTACACTATGTTCATATCCGGGGTGCAGGTGGAAAACATCTGTCCTCCGTAGCCGGGACGGAAGCTGAGAATGTCGCCCACAGCAAGGGCTGTCCTGCAGTCCTCCACATCCAGTATCATATGGTCGGAAGAACCTCCGAGAATCTTTATGCCTTCTTCGAGCGGTGTAAGATAATTGAACTCGGCTATGTCGTGTCTTCCTAAAGCCACTATCGCCCTCATGCGGTCGCCGTAGTCCGGGTATTCCGGGGTGTTTCCGAAAGCGTCTCTGAACAGAACGCCGCGGGGCTTTGTGGCCTTGAACTTTATTTCCACTATCTGAGCCTTAACTGTAAGCAGGTCGTTTTTTATGTAATCCGGTACGTATGTTATATCTCCGAGCGGAAGATCCGAGAGACAGGAAAGCGCTTCGCCCATCCTCAGGTGATTTATCTCGGGCGGCATTACACCTCCGTCCACCATTCCGAAAGAGCTGGTGGCTCCGCCCGATACTATTTCGAGCTTCCGACCTATTGCACTCTCGATTTCGGAAGCGATTTCTATCAGCTCGTTCATCTTTTCTACGGTGGGTTTTATGGAGCCGTAGCAGCCTAAGTTTACTCCTATTCCGGCAAGCTCCAGGCACTCCAATTCTTTTTCCACGCGCACGGCATCGGCTATGCCCTCGGCTTTGTCCCAGTAGCCCTCGCGCAGGTCTCCGAGGTCGAACATCAGCACCACCTTGTGCTTTTTCCCGACTCTTGCACATACTTCGTTAAGCGCCTCCATTACGGACATTTCGCTCTGCAAAGAATAGTGCACGTTTTCGGCTATCTCTTCCAAGTCGCAAAGCTGGGGAATGCGAAGCAGCATAAAGGGGCCTTCGATTCCGAGCGCCTTCATGGAGCGTATGTGACTCAGCCTGGACGTTCCGAGCTGGTCGAAGCCTCCGCGGACCACGGCCTTTACCATCTCCGGTCTTGCGGTAAAGCCCTTTACAACGGCGCAGAGCTTTATGCCGGATTTATGGCAACGCTCATATATATTCCGCACGTTGTTCTCGAGTTTCGCCAAATCGACCTCTAAAATTGGATAAGTGATTTTGTTCATGTCGTACCTCCTTGATTTTATCTTGACTCGCTGCGTTCTTCGCGCAGCTGTTCAAGCTCCTGTCTGCTTACCGCGCTCTCCGCCGTAATCATGCCCTTAAAACGGGTCGGGCCGAAGAGAGCGAGGCTTTGTGTATATGGCATGGAACGGCTCATATAATAGCTGTTCTCCGAAACCCCCATTGGAATTATGTAGATGCCGTCCAAAATCATGGCTTCGGCCAGAGAAAGAAGTTCAACCCTGCCCTGGAAAGTGTTCGGCGCCTCCGCGCTCTCCACTAAAGCGTCAAACTCGGGAAGGCTGAAAGCTCCGTAATTGTAACTGCCGGAACTGACAAGCCCTCGCAGAAGCTCCGCGGGATCCGAGCAGGAGGTCCTGAGGCTTCCTATAAAGATATCGTAGTTGTTTGCGTCCACAACGCTGCCCTTGGTCCAGTCGGCCATGCAGACTATCTCTATATCTATAAAGTCCCGGCCTATGGAATCCTCTATAAAGGCCTCCAGCATATGAGCGCGTATTATATCGTCGTTTCCGTCCGGACAGACGAAGACCGCCTGCACCGGAAGCCTGGCATCCAGTTGAAACTTTCCCGCCGGAAGATAGTCTAAAGTTCCGGCGCTTGCGTCGATTATATCCCCGCTGCTGCTGCAAAGCCTGACCACGGCGCTGCGCATGGCTTCACGCGCCTGCGCGGGATCGAAGAAGTCTGTCTCTTTCAGCGGAAGCAGAACCGGATAATCCGTATAGTCCCTGCCGGAGGGGTCGCGAATGGCACCCTCGGCGCTCAAGGTGTTCCTTAAAACCGAAGAGGGATTCAGGGGGTCTTTCATATAAGCGAAGGCCGACATGTCCAAAGAGCAGCGCAGCGCTCTTCTGAAATCCTCGTTGTTTATAAAGGCGGCAAACTCGGAATTTCTGCTGTTGAAGTTGAAAAACAGACAGTCGGTAGAAAGGCTGGTCTCCGACGGAAGCATGTAGTCCGCCCAATTACCCGCGCTGAGCTCCATGCAGTCGCCGGCGTCCAAAGCCGCATAGCTGAGGCTTCCGGCTACAAACATATCCGCCTCGCTTACGCCTTCCTGAAGAAGGCGGTATTCTATGCTGTTTACGCTCACTTTATCGCTGTCCCAGTAGTAGTGGTTCTTGCTCAGCACCACCCTCTTATCTCTTTCGAAATGCGAGATGTAGTAGGGGCCGCAGTATATGAGGTGCTCCTTGTCTATGCCGTAATCGTTTCCCATGGCCTTATAAAATTCCAGATTCACGGGAAGAAACATAAGATTGCTGCTCACGAGCATGGGAAAATACGGGAGCGCCCCTGTGAGCGTGTATTCAATCGTATATTTGTCGATGGCCTTCACTCCTACCGCGGAGTCGAAGGAGGCCTCCACTTCTTCGCGGCTAAGGTGGTATTCCCCGCCGGAATCTATAAGCTGAAGGGTCTCGCGGTACTCGGAAAAACCGCTTATGAGATCGCCCGCCAAAGGATCCGCCGTAAGTCCCGTTGACGGATCCGCCATAAGGCGAAGACCGTCCGCAAAATCCTGAGCCGTAAGAGCATATTCGGTCGGGTTGCCGTTGTGGTCCACCCAGTATATGCCGTTTCTTATATGAAAAGTCCAGGTTTTCTGATCGGCGCTGCACTGCCATCTGTCCGCGGCAGCGGCGACCGTAATGCCGTTGGCATCAGGTTCCGTAAGGCTGTCTATGCAGTTTGTAAGTATCTCATCCACCGACTCGGACGAGCCGAGATAATGGTTGAGGCTGCTGCATGGAAGCTTGAGCGCAAGCCTGAATTCGTCCGGCGAAACGAGGTCTTCCGCAGCAGATTCCGAAACGTCAAGTTCGCCGTTCGCGTCGGACGCGGGAACAAGCGAACACGCCGCCGCGCCGAACATGGCGAGAACGGCAAGAAACAGAGCGCCCGCTCTTTTATGCACGATATATTTGTAATCTCTTTTTTTCAATAACATGGCAGATTATTATACATCAGCAAATAAAAAGAGACAAGGGGTAAGACCCCTCGGCACGTTGTTTAAGCGTATATTTTAAGCGATTCACTGTTTTATGATTTTATCTAATACAAAAACCGGCTCGGTC
>DAONZO010000074.1:0-5802 GCA_035406945.1 Bacillota bacterium
AGCGAAGAATATGTAATGGAGTATTTGGAAGAGCTGCTTGCGGAGCACAGGGCTATATTTATGGCCTTCCGCGATAAAAATAAGGCCGACGCCGTAGCCGCTGCCGTCAAACACATAGAGAACGGAAAGCGCAGGGCGGGTTTTCCTTTGAGTGTAGAATAGAAACAATCCGGAGTTTGAATTGGACATTAAAGAGAGACTGAAAAATGTGCAGGAGCTTATAGAAAGCTGCGAGATACTGGGCGCGCAGAGCGCAAGGCTTGATATGCTGAGGCGGAGGCTGGAAAGCGGAAGCCTTACCGTTGCTGTAATAGGGCAGTTTAAGAGGGGCAAAAGCGCCCTTATAAACGCCATGCTGGGAGAAGATCTTCTTCCTGTCGGAATAGTGCCTGTCACCTCGGCCGTAAGCAAGATTTCTTACGGAGACGGAACGGCTGCGGTCAGCTTTATGAACGGGCTTGTAAAGAACATTAAGGTTGACGAAATAGAGACTTATGTCAACGAACAGATGAATCCCCAAAATGCTCTGGGGGTCGCTTCCGTAAGCCTGAGTCTGCCGTCGGATTTTCTTGATGAGGGTCTTATCCTTGTAGATACACCGGGCGTTGGCTCTGTGCATAAGAACAACTCCGCTACGGCCTATAACTTCGTAAAGGAAAGCGACGCCGTAGTCTTTGTGCTTTCGCCGGATTCGCCTATAAACGAGATAGAGCTGGACTTCCTTTCCAGAACCAAGGCCTACGCGGGCAAATTCTTCTTTGCGATAAACAAGACGGACATCGTCTCCGAAGAAGAGCTTGCGGCCTATACTTCCTATTGCAGCCTGCTCATTAAGGCCGTAACGGATTCCGAGGACGTAAACCTCGTCCCTGTGAGCGCGAAGACGGGGCGCGGCATAGCCGCTTTAAGGGAAGGTCTTAAGAAAGACCTCAGGCAGAAAACGGACGACATACTGCGCGAGAGCACAAGGCTTAAACTGATAGATATTATAGGCGGAGCGCTGTCGCAGATAGAGCTTTACTGGAAGGTGCTGCTGATGACTCCGGTGGTGCTGAGGAAGACCCTTGCGGATATGGAGGCAAAACTCCTCGAACTTGAGGCGGAGTCCTCCGCTTTGGTACACGCTCTTGAGGCCGACAGGGATATTATAATCCCGGGTCTCGATCGCACGCTGAGAACAGCTCTGAACGAGTTTAAGCTGAAGCTCTCTTCTTCGGTGGTTGAAATCTTCGGAATGGATTACCACTATGAGCTTCCTCCTCTTGAAGAAAATCAACTGGAAGGCAATTTAAGAATAGCCTCGGAGCTCGGAAAGGAATACGCGGAAGAGACAGAGCGCCTTTGCAGGGAGCTTTCGGAAACGATGAAAAATGTTCTGATGTACAGAAACAGCGACACATTTGAGGTTGTGGACAGGGTGTACAGGCTGAATCGGGTCACCCGCGCTCTCAGAAGGATGAAGCGAGAGCTGGAGGGCTGACGTTATGGGTATAATACTCGCCTCCGGTTCTCCGAGGCGCATGGAGATGATAAGAAGCTTGGGTAAAGAGCCTTTGGTGATTAAGCCCGAGTGCGACGAAAGCCTCGGTATGGAACTTGAACCCCATCAGCTGGTTATGTCGCTGGCGCTTAAAAAAGGGCTCTGGGCGGAAGACAGCCTGCTTTCGGAAACCTTCGTACCGGGCGGCGATGTTTTGATTGCCGCCGACACCATAGTTTACCTCGGCGGGGTCATAGGCAAGCCGACGGACGAGGAGGACGCCTTGAACATGCTCAGAAGTCTGAGCGGGAGATCTCACACAGTCTTCAGCGGCGTATATGTGCATTTTCTTCCGGACGGCAAAAAGCGCCTGCTCTGGGAGGCCACAGAGGTATTCGTAAAGGCATGCGAAGATGCGTGGCTTACGAGCTACGTCGCTACGGGTGAGCCCATGGACAAGGCGGGCGGATATGCCATTCAGGGAAGTTTTTCAGAGATGATAGAGCGCATAGAGGGCAGCTACGACAATGTAGTGGGTCTTCCTCTTCAAAAAATACTTGCTACTTTTCCGGAGATTTCGGTCTTATAGATAGAAATAAATCCGGAAAGGAGCAAAATAATGTACAAGACGAAGACTGAACGCGGACCGACCATGCGAGAACTTCCGGAGGGCGAGCGTCCTCGGGAAAAATTGTTGGAAAGAGGCGCCGCGTTTCTTTCAAATACCGAGCTTCTGGCCATACTCATAGGTTCCGGAACGCGAGAAGAATCGGCCATGGAGCTTGCCGCAAGGATAATCAGTTTTTCCGGGAGTTTAGGCGAGCTTGCGGGCTTGCGCGCGGAAGAGCTTTCTTTCGTAAAGGGCATAGGCGCCGCAAAAGCCTGTACGCTGGTCGCCGCAATAGAGCTTGGCAAGCGCATATCCTGCAGCGCTCCGCGCAGCAGGGCAAAGCTCTCCGGCCCGCGAGAGGCCGCGGAGCTTTTTATGGAGGAGATGCGCTATCTTAAAAAAGAACATTTCAGGGCGGCTCTGCTCAGCGTAAAGAACGAAGTAATGAGCATAGAAAACGTATCCGTCGGAGGCATATCCGCTTCGCCGGCCCATCCCAGAGAGGTTTTTTCCCCGGCAATACTCAAGGGGGCAAACAGCGTCATCCTTGCACACAACCACCCGAGCGGAGATCCGGAGCCGAGCCCCGCGGACGAATCGCTTACCCGCAGGCTTTGCGAGGCGGGCCGGACCTTGGGAATAAACGTGCTGGACCATATAATCATCGGAGACGGCCGCTATACCAGCATGAAGGAAAAGGGCTTTATTCCATGAATCGCCGCGCTTGCGGCCCGACCATCAAGAGACATTTTATTTAACGCAGGAGGTTTCGGATGATAAAAACCGTTGAGATTAAATGTATTGAGGATGTCGCAGACCTTATACTCGACCTCGAGTACAACAGCGAAATAGACAGAATGCGCAGTCCTTACCTTTTCAGAGGCATGCCGGACTATGCTTTCAAGCTTACCACGAGCCTGCGAAGAAACTGCGCCGACAAACAGAGGATGCTCGAGCCCTCCATACTCCGCTATTTTACGAAGTACGCGAGCATAGAAGACCCCTCGCTTGACGGTAACATATGGAAGCAGTTGATGGTCGGCCAGCACCACGGCCTTCCCACAAGGCTGCTGGACTGGTCTAAGTCCGCTCTCATAGCTTTGCATTTTGCCACCGCGGAAAGGGACGTAGGCGATACGGATGTGAGGGACGGCATAGTCTGGCGCATAGACGCAAGGGAGATAGGCGATATGCTTCCGGAAAGGTATAGGGCCGCCCTTAAAGCCGAAAACACCAACTACTTTTCCGTCAACATGCTGAAGAAGCTCGTTCCGTCTCTTGATGAATACGATTTCGACATGGGCGATCATTCCATGGTAATAGTTGAGCCGCCTTCGACAGACCAGCGCATAATCAATCAGTACGCTTATTTCAGTGTAGTCCCCATGGGCATTGAAGACATTGAAGCCGATTTTCTTAACAGAACTCAAAACACGATGAAGTACATAATACGCAAGGATGTGCGCTGGGATATAAGAGATCTTTTGGATCAGTCCAACATAAGCGAGAGGGTTATGTATCCGGGCCTCGACGGTCTAACCAAGTGGATTGCGAGACACTATTACGTTAAAGACAACCCCTACGCCGGTTCGGAAAACCCATAGTTGTTTTTCTTTCACTCAGCATTAAAATCCATTATTCCAATCTCCTATTGACTCGGTAGGTTTTTGTGCTATTATTACTGTGGCATAAAAAGACGCAAGGCCGATAAGTCATGAAAAAGGAGCTTTTAAGATGAAAAAATCGTTTAAGGTAAACGGACTCGATTGCGCAAGCTGCGCGTCCAAGTTAGAGAGGAGCATTTCCAAAATAGAAGGTATTGACAACGCAAAGGTAACCTTCATGACCCAGAAGCTCACCCTTGAAGCCGCGGATGAAAAATTCGACGCCGTACTGGAAGAAGCGATCGCAATTGCGAAAAAACTCGAGCCGGATTGGGAGATAGTGGTCAAGTAATGCCGTTCGATATAAAATTCGCAATCTGCCTGCTGCTGTATTTCGGCATAGGCCATAAGATAATACGCAAGGCGCTGCGCAATATTTTCAACGGGCAGATTTTCGATGAAAACTTTCTTATGGTAATCGCCTCCGTAGGCTCCTTTGCTCTTGGAGAATACGTTGAAGCCGTAATGGTAATCCTGCTATATCGCATAGGCGAGTTCTTTCAGAGCAAGGCCGTCGCGAAGTCGCGGCGTTCGATCGCGGATCTCATGGACATAAGGCCGGATTACGCGAACATAGAAAAGGACGGCGAACTTATAAGCGTAGACCCGGAAGAGCTTGAACCCGGCGCAATAATAGTCGTCAAGCCCGGAGAGCGCATTCCTTTAGACGGAATAATAGCCGAAGGCCGCTCCAGACTCGATACCGCCGCGCTTACCGGAGAATCCGTTCCGCGCTCCGTAGCAGAGGGCGACGAGATATACAGCGGCAGCATTAACTTAGACGGAATGATAAAGATAAGGGTGAGCAAAAGCTGCGAGGAATCCACGGCTTCGCGCATATTGGCCCTGGTGGAGGATGCCGCCGAAAACAAGGGCAGGGCAGAGGACTTCATCACCCGCTTTGCAAAATGGTATACGCCCGTTGTCTGCGCATTGGCGCTTTTGGTTATAATGATACCGCCTCTTTTCTTTGGCGGCGATTGGTCGGACTGGGCCCATAGAGGCCTGGTATTCCTCGTAATTTCCTGCCCCTGCGCCCTGGTCATTTCCGTGCCGCTCAGTTTTTTCGCGGGTATAGGAGGGGCTTCCTCCAAAGGAATTTTGATTAAGGGAGGCAACTATCTCGAAGCTCTCGCGGCTTCCGATACCGTGGTCTTCGACAAGACCGGTACGCTTACCGAGGGCGTGTTCGAAGTGATTGCCGTGCACCCGAGCCTTATCAGCGAGGAAAGGCTTCTGGAGCTTGCCGCCTATGCCGAAAGTTTCAGCAATCATCCTATTTCGAGGTCTCTTGCGGATGCTTACGGGCATAAGATAAACAAGGCGAGGGTAAGCGAGGCTAGCGAATACGCGGGATACGGCATCAGCGCCGTGGTGGACGGCATGAACATCTCCTGCGGCAATACGCGTTTTATGGAAAAGCTGGGAGTGGATTTCAAAGAATGCCATCTTTTCGGAACCGACGTACATGTCTGCATGGACGGGGAGTACATAGGCCATATAATAATTTCGGACAGGATTAAATCGGACTCCGTCAAGGCTCTTGAGGAGCTGCGCGATTCCGGCATAGGAAAACTGGTCATGCTCACAGGCGACAAAGAGGATGTCGCCGCGGATACGGCAGAGTCCCTGGGAATCGACGAATATCGCTCCGGACTGCTTCCGGAGGACAAACTGAACATAACGCGCGAGCTCATGTCTAAGCTTCGCAAGGGCAAAAAACTCGCTTTTGTGGGTGACGGAATAAACGACGCACCCGTGCTTGCCGCCGCGGATGTGGGGCTTGCGATGGGCGCGATGGGTTCCGCCGCGGCAGTTGAAGCCGCCGACATAGTGCTGATGAACGACAGGCCCTCCGACGTGGCTTTGGCCGTAAGGATATCCCGCAAGACCATGGGCATAATTTGGCAGAACATAGTGTTGTCCATAGGCATAAAGTTTCTCGTTCTCGGGCTTTCCGTATTAGGATACGATAAGATGTGGCTTGCGGTGTTCGCCGATGTGGGGGTGTGCCTTATAGCCATACTCAACGCAATGAGGGCGCTAAG
>DAONZO010000075.1:0-5723 GCA_035406945.1 Bacillota bacterium
CACCACGGCCGCGTACTTCGTTCCGGATACGTTCTCGTAAACGGATACGGTATAGCTTCCGTTGCCGTCGGAGAGCGGGAAGGTAGCCCAGACTCCGGGGCTTATATTATAGGTATAGGTAACCGAAGGGCCTTTGACCTGCGCCTTCAGCTTCTTTGTTGTTTCGGCTGTAAACTTCACCATGACGTAGCCGTCCTTGGTATTGGAATAATCTATCATGGCCGCATTGGATTTCTTGACGAGCACGCCGGAAGCCTCCGCCGTAAGCTGCAACGGCAGAGCGGGGGGTGCGTCGGCAAGAGCCACCGCTTCATCTTCAATTATAGAAAGCTCCGTTACGTCCGTAAACAGCGCCTCGGGAACTTCGCTCTCGATCGGTTCGGGAGCGCTGCCGCAGGACGCGAGCAGAGCCGCAAGCATTACGGCTGCCGCAAACAGACACGCTAATCTTTTCATAAGGCTTCTCCTTTTTTAGTTTTAATAGTTTATCACTTTTTAGATAGTCTTGCAAATATTTATGATAAATATACGGTTTTTCTTGCTTTTTCGCTGAATATATGATATTTTTTTTGAGCGGTCACATTGTTTCTTAACGAGCGGAGGAACCGAATGTCATCACAAACCATAAAGGTTAATATGCTTGGCGATTTTTCCGTGCGTTACGGCGGAAAAGTCGTTGAAGATAACAGCAACAGATCCAGAAAGGTCTGGCTTTTGCTCGCTTATCTCATATATAACCGCGGTCGTGACATCTCTCAAGAGGAGCTTACAAGGCTGCTCTGGGGAGACGACGATTCGGACAGCGACCCGCGCGGAGCTCTCAAGGCCCTGCTTTACAGAGTAAGGTCAACCCTCAACCGGCTCGGAGATTCCGCGGGTCACACCTTTGTTGTGAACCGCTCCGGAGCCTACGCCTGGAACCCCGATGTCGAGGTACAGACCGATATCGACGAATTCGAAACCTTGCTTCGTAAGGCGGATTTCGCCGCGGACAGCTCCGAAAAACTCGATCTATACAAAGAGGCTCTGGCTCTTTACAAGGGCAGCTTTCTTTCGAAGCTTTCCACGGAGACTTGGGTAATTCCCATAGAGGTCTACTTCGCCAACACCTACACCAACGCCGTGCTTGCGGCGCTTTCTCTTATGGAAGCCGACGGTAAAAACGAAGAGATCTGCCAGACCGCCGCGCTTGCCATAAACAACGACCCCTATAACGAAGATTTTCACCGCTTCCTAATGAGCGCGCTCATAGCCCTCGGCCGCAGAGAAGAGGCTGCCGAAAACTACGAACGTTTTCGAGCGCAGCTCTATTCCATCTTCGGGGTGGAGCCTTCGGACGAGATACGCAAGCTCTACCGGGAGGCCGTTAAGACCGTAAACCGCTCCGGAATGACTCCGGACAGCCTTATAGATCAGCTCCGGGAACCCGATGCACCAAAGGGCGCGCTTATATGCGAGTACGATTTTTTCAAGGTTCTGTATCATGCCGCCGCAAGAGCCATAGTTCGCAGCGGCGATGTGGTTCATGTAGCCATGTTTTCCGTGCGTTCGCGAGGGATATCGCCTCTTTCCAAGTCCATACTGGAGAGGACCATGGACAAGTTCGAAGAGCAGATACGCATCAACCTAAGGGGCGGCGACATCGCGGCGCGCTGCAGCGCTTCGCAGTTTATAGTGATGCTTCAGCAGTCCAACTTCGAGAACAGCAATCTGGTCTGCGACCGCGTGGTAAGGGCTTTTTACAGGCGCTATCCCCATACCTCGGCCTCCATAGAGTTTTCCGTAAAGGCGCTCGAGCCTATGGTTTAGCGCGTTATCGGCTCCGACCGATTCCGCCTTTTATCAGCTTTAATCGCCGCCTTCCAGCCGCGGGTTTTCCGGAGCCTCGGCTGTTTTCATTTCCCCCACAAGCACGGCCTGTACCACCCATCTCGTAGCGTGGCCGCTGCCCGTGCAGGTGGACAGGGTTATGAGCCTGTCCTGCGAACCCGGTGTAATTCCGGCGTCCACAACGGAATTTTCTATTGCGAAGTCTATAACCTTCTGCTTGTATCTTTCTTCGTCGTAGCGCACCCAGTATATGCAGTCCGTAATCTTAGGCTCAAGAGCCGCGTAGACATCGTAGCGCCTTACGCAGTCGTCCAGGCGTATGTAGACGCTCGGGTGGGTATCTAAAAAGTCTTGCTTCTTGTAGCTGCTCAAGGCGCCGAACATATTGGTGTTGGACATTCTGTGACCGTAGATGATGGTGTTGAAGTCCGAAAAATCCGGCAGGCACTGGCATTCCACAAATATGGAGCCTGCAAAATTATATTCCTTCTGCCAGGTGTGGTTAAGATAGTACTGGTTGTCGTCTCCCTGCATAAGGGGGTAGTTGACGAGGGTGCCCGGAATGAGTATCCAGCCTATTACGTCCGGGTTTGTCTCTCTGAGGGCCTCCAGATCCATTTCCGCAAGAGAGGCCGCCACGGGGTCCGCGTCGAGCAAAACGGCGGGTCCTTCGGCTTTCGGCACATCTTCATCTATAATTTCGATTTCGCCCGACGGCAATTCCTCAACGGGTTTTTCGATTTCGACGGGAACGGGTACGGAGATTTCCACGCCGGCAATTATTGCGGCTTCGTCGCTGGCGGCACGGCTCGCCTTATTCTGGGAACTGCGGTATATGAACATGCTGAGGCTGACGCAAAAAACCAAGGCGCAAACGGCCATGGCCGTGCGTCTTATTATTCTTTTTCGCCTGTTTCTTTCAAGTCTGCCCATTCCGCGTATCTCCTTATGGCTACACTATACAGTGTCCGGGTTATACAAACGGTTATATTTTGAAAGAATATCTGCAAAAAATATAGTTTTGTGTCTTAAATCAAAAATATTTGTGCTTTTAGAGGCAACAAATAAAAGCCGCGGCCTGATGGCCGCGGCTTCGTGCCAGATCTTTTAATAGTAAATCCTGCTTCTATGCCCTATATCAATAAAGATCATCACAAGTTTATCGTCTTGTATTTCAGCTAAAATCCGATAATCTCCTATCCTGTATCTCCACTGCCCGCTCCGATTGGCGCTAAGTGCTTTTCCGTGAAGGCGGGGATTTTCACAGCCTGCAAGATTCTTGTCGATCCACGCTTTTATTATTTTCTGCGTTTGTCTGTCAATCTTCTTGAACGCTTTGTCGAATCTCTCGGTAGTAACTATTTCGTAAGTCATATCGCCAATTCTTCCCAAAGCTCATTAATCGGCCGGGTTTTCAGTCTTCCCGCTGCCTTTTCTTCTTCATACTCGGCAAACACTTTAAGGTCGTATTCGTCCTCAATGCGTTCAAGCATAGTAACTCTGATTGTCTCCGACAAGCTTCTGTTATTAAGTTTTGCATACGCTTTTAAGATGCGCAGTTCTTCCTCCGAAACTCTCAAACTGATAGTTGACACATTCTCACCTCCCACTGTAAGACAATTGTATTACAGCGTTTGTTTTTTGTCAAATCAAATATTGGATTTTTGCAAATTTAAATTTAAAGCCTCGCCGGCTAAGGCGCCCACACAGGGAGGCTGTTCCTCTAATTGTTATTTATGGCATATTATACCATAGGGCGTTTTCTTGCGCAATATAAAAACCTCCCGGGCTTTCGCCCGGGAGGGAAACGTTTGGGTTTATTGGGTTTTGAAGCTTAGTCTTCCGGTACTACTTTACGAGTACGTAGTCGTAAGCTCCGTCGAGATCAACGTCGAAGAAGTATGCCTTCAGCGTTGCGCTGGCTTCGGTCAGAACGTCGATTTCCGCATTGACGGCCTTGTTGCCTGCGAAGGTGTAGACGTTTACATCCGTAGCGAGAGAGTAGATCGTGCCGTCGCCGGCCTTGAATGTCAGACCGGTGAGCGAACCTGCGGTGGTAAGATCAACAGCGGGTACGATCTGCGGGATTATTGCTACCGAGATTACGCCGTCCTCATCGACGGTGATTTCGCACAGCGCCTTCTTATTCGCGTCGGCAACAACATGGGCTTCGGTGGCGAAGGAGTAGGTCTTGGTCTCTCCGTCGATCATGAAGTCCGCGCTGTAAACTGTTCCGTCGTACTCCCATGCACCCTGCCATACGCCGTAGACATCGGTGGTGGCAACAACGCCGCCGCCGTCGAACATCATGACGATAATCTGTCCGGCATCATTGAGCAGATAGTGAACGGGGTGAAGGGCGAGGTCCTGTCCGTAGAGGTCGCTTGCCTTTACAACGGAGAGCTTGAGAAGACCGTCCGCCTGGAACGGGGTTGCTCCGGTGTACGGGGTCTCGTCCGCAAAGATGACAGCATCATTGGCGAAGTAGTGTCCGTCAAATACGCCGGTCTTGGTTACCTTGAATTTCATGGGAACTACGGGAGCAGCGGTCGGCTTGATGCTGGTGATAATGCCATCGGCATTGACCTGATATGCAACTACCAGACCATTGTCTGCCGCCAGACCCCAGTTGGCCTTAAGACCACCGTCTATTCCGGCTTCCATGGCGGTGAAGTTCTGCTTCTTGCCTTCGGCGGTCAGAAGCTTGACCAGGAAGGACTCGTCCAATCCGCCGCCCTCGGCAGTCTTGATTATGACGCCGTAGTTGGTGGCAAGAGTGGTGTCGGTGAGTTCAACGGCGTAAATCACTCCGTCGTATCCGAGGTAGAAGTCTCCCTCGTCGCCGACATTGAGAACCAGCGCCGCATCGGCGAAGTACTTCTTTCCTTCGATGGTGAACTGACCCTTGCTGTTCTTGGCGGTGATCTTGCCGGTCACGACTTCGGTACCGACTTCGATTCTGGTAATCTTTTCACCCGCCGCGACTGAATTGACGTAAACGGTAACGATGTTGCCCTTTTCGATGTCGTCGAGAGCCTCAACGCCGAAGATCTGGTAGGAACCGGCCTTGACTTCGTCGTTGTCGTCCAGAACGAATCCGTAGCCGAGGAGATCGCCCTTCGCGAGCTTGTCCATCCTGTTTGCGGTCATCTGCGCGGTCTTCGTGGGATTCCAGGCCATTACGGAGTAGACGGTCTTGAGGTACTTGCCGGAGAATTCGCCGGCAATGGTGTAGTAGCCGTCGGGGAGCTCGTCGGGATGACCGGGGAGTTCCGTGAAGAAGTCCCTATATTCCTTTGTCTCTCCGTTCTCGAAGTAGACATACTGATCCTCTCCCCATTCGGCGACCCTAGGACCAACCCAAGGATTGGTAAACTTGTAGTCGCCAAAGGTTCCGCCGTCGATGTCGAGGCCGCCCTCCTTGAACTCGGAGTGCACTGCGTAGATGGCTAAGATCTTCCAGTCTTTGTTCACATAGGGTGTGACACAGGCTCCTACGAGCTCGGTGATGTCTATAAGGGCCTCTTCTGCTTCTTCATAGGTGATTACGATGGGATCGATCGGGAATGCACCAAGTCTAAAGAGCATGACGTCGAGAGGATCTGAGGCCTCCCAGTGGTTCTCGTCGTTGACGTGACCGATTTTCTGGCCGAGGGTGTTGTAGAGCATGATGGCGATATCGCCTCTGTTAGCTCCTACGGTGCCCAGAGCGGTGATGTTCTCGAGGATTCCGAGAGCCTTGGCCTTGGAGACGAAGGCTGCGGGATAGGTTCCGGTGAGGGAATCGATGGTGTAGCCGAGAGCCTGGATGAGCATGGTGATGGCTTCATCGTAGCTTACGGGCTTCTCCGGCTTGAAGGTGCCGTCTGTGTAGCCCTTCAGGATGCCGAGGG
>DAONZO010000076.1:0-5618 GCA_035406945.1 Bacillota bacterium
ATTTCTACGGGCCTAAGCTCCATGCCTATCTGCACGAACTGCGGCGAAAAGCCTTTGAGCCCTACGAGGCATTTTCCGTGGGAGAAACGCCCGGCATAGGCAGAGAAACGGGCAAGCTCCTTACCCAGCAGGAACGGGGCGAACTCGATTTGATTTTCAACTTCGACCACCTTGAAACACCCGGCCATGTACGCTTCGACGATTATCACTACGATTTGAATTTCTTAAAGCGCTACTATATCGACTATTCGCATTCCCTTACCGGACACGAGTGGCTTAGCCTTTTCTTCGAGAACCACGACAATCCGCGCATGAGCTCGAAGGTCAATCCCGACCCCGCCCTGCGCGAGCCTCTATCCAAGCTCCTGCTCAGCATTTTGCTGATGCTCAAGGGCACGCCCTTCCTCTTCCAAGGGCAGGAATTGGGCAGAGGGAATCAGGATTTTTCTTCTTTGGACGAATTCCGCGATGTGGAAAGCCTCAATAAGTACAAGGCTTTGCTTGAAGAAGGCAAGTCCGAAAAGGAAGCGCTTGCGGTGCTTCTGGCGGGCTCGCGCGACCACAGCCGCATAGTCATGGCCTGGGACGACGGCCCGAACGGCGGTTTTTCCACGGTCGAGCCATGGATTAGGCAGGACGCGCTTTATAAAGACGTAAACGTCGAGTCTCAGCGCGGTGACGCCGATTCGGTCTGGCGCTTTACGCAGGATCTGATTCGCCTAAGGCGTAGCACTCCCGGCTTTGCCTACGCGGATATACGCTTCTTAGAAGAAGCGCGCAAGGACTGTTTCTGCTTCGAGCGCGTAATTAAAAAAGAGCAGAGCGAAAGCGCGGATTTCTCGCCCTGCGCGATAAGAGTGGAGATGAACCTCTCCGCCGAGCGCAAAAGTTTCCCCACGATTAGGGGCGCCGAGCTGCTGCTCTGCAACTATGCTCACGAAGCGGCGCCGAACTCGTTTGAACCCTACGAAGTGCGGGTTTGGCGCTATTAGCGCGATGTTGGGCTCAGTTATTTTTATTAATAACAACCGGCTCGGTCGCAGCTTGCACCGCGGACACGCTCTCGCTAACACGGGTACCCCGAGCGGTTCTAAGCTCTGGCGGCGCCTACGGCTTGCCAATCGCTAAGAACCGCGACCCATGATTGTCCGCTTGTGCAAGACTGACTTCCTCGCCGGTTATGCTTCATAAGTAAACCGAAAATCTTGTTCCTATGTCCTCCACGGAGACGACGTCTATGTTGCCTCCGTGTTTGTCGACAATCAGCTTGGCGATGGAAAGCCCAAGGCCCGTTCCCCCGCTGCTCTTGGAACGGGAGCTGTCGGCGCGGTAAAAACGCTCGAACAGATGGGGTATGTCCTTCTTCGCTATGCCTATGCCGCTGTCCTGAACGGAAAAGCCGGGGCGGCCGTCTTTGTTGAATACGGTCAATACGATCTCGCTGCCCTCGGGAGAGTATTTCGCGGCGTTTTCCGCAAGTACTCTTGCGGTCTGCTTGAGCATGGAGAAGTCGCCGCGCACGTTGATGTTTGTCTCACCCTTTATTATATAAGACCTTTTTGAATCTATCATTTCCGACTCATCGCGAACCTCGGAAAGCATGTCGTAGAGATTGAAAGACTTAAATTCCATGCGCTGACGCCCGCTGTCGCCCCTCGCGAGAAAAAGCAGCTGCTCTACGAGACGCTGCATGCTTTCGCTTTCCGTCTTTATCGCGTCTATGGACTCTTTCAGCACCTTTTCGTCGTTCTTGCCCCAGCGGTCGAGCATGTCGGCATAGCCCCGTATTACGGCTATGGGCGTGCGCAGTTCGTGCGAGGCGTTCGACACGAAGCGCGACTGTTGAACATAGGCAGCTCTCATGCGGTCGACCAGCTTGTTGACCGCCGCTTCTATGCCCGCGAGTTCGTTGTCTCCCGTACTTATGCTTTCGCCTTCCGCGGGCTTAAAGCTCTCTATGGCGCTTTCGAGGCGCTGGAAGCGTTCGTAGCCTATGTCGTCCAAATTGCTGAGTTTTTCCGCGGCCTTTGCCATTTCGTCCAGAGGTTTAAGGCTCGCCTTGATTCCCACGGTGTCGAAAATCAAGCGAAACAAAACGATTGCGCCTTCTATTTGAAAGAGCAGGGTAAAGCGCCCGCTTGTCACGCTTTCTTCTATGAACATTGCAAGGCTGTTAAAGAAGGCTTCGAAGCCGTCTTTCAGGGCGATTTCGGGCCAGATTCCCGATACTACGACAAAGATATCGATGACGATAAAAGCGAGCAGCATATTCAGCGCATTTCTTAACGCAAGCCTGAATGCGAGCGAGCCCGTGCCTATTCTTTTAACTTTTTTCGGAGGCTTACTCATGGTCCTTTATTACATATCCCACGCCGCGAACTGTGTGAATAATCTGCCCCGCTCCGGCGGCGTCGAGCTTTGCCCTCAGATAGCGCACATAGACGTCGACCACGTTTGTCTCTCCGAAGTAGTCGTAGCCCCATACTTTCTCGAGCAGCGTATCCCTCGAAAGCACGATGTTTTTGTTTTCGAGCAGGGTTTTGAGAAGGTCAAATTCCCTTACCGTAAGAGCAAGGGCTTTACCGGCGTATTCGGCTTCGTGCCTGCTTTCGGAAAGACTCAGCGCTCCGCAGCGCAGCTCCCCGTCCGTCGCTTCTTCGCTTTTGCGCACCTTTCTTAAGGCCAGCCTTATTCGGGCGAGCAGCTCTTCTATTGCGAAGGGCTTGGTTATGTAGTCGTCCGCGCCGGTGTCGAGACCGTGTACCTTGTCCATAACCGCGTCGCGGGCCGTAAGGAGTATTACCGGCACATCGCTGCTTTTCCGCAGCCGCCTTAAAAGCTCCAGGCCGTTGAGCCCGGGAAGCATTATATCCAGCAAAATAAGGCTGAAATCCCCCGTTTCAGCCTTTTCGAGTCCCGTTCTTCCGTCCGCGCACTTTTCGACTTCGTAGCCCTCGTGCTGCAGCTCAAGCTCGGTAAACCTTGCTATTTTTTCTTCGTCTTCAATTATCAGTATTCGTTCCTTCATTATCGTTATTGTTATTCTCTTGGAAAGATTGCTTGACCTTTTCGGCCGCCCTTACCGCGGTGTCGGCGGCGGCGTCCATGGCCTCGTTGATTTTAGAGCCTCCGAGATCTCTTCCCGAAAACTGAAGCCTGCAGCCGAAGAGCATCGTTATTCCGACCAATATCAGCACACCCCAGAACCAGCAGATGAGGCACAGCGCCGGAATCCAAATGGGCAGGTCGAATATTTTCGCGTTGCTCGAAGAGAACATGAGCATTCTGTTTCTGGTGCAGATGTCCTTAAATTTTTCCCACGCTTCCCTGGCCTTCTTTTTTCGGGCCTCCGCGCTTTCTTTAGCGCTGTTTCCCGCGGAGTTCTTTTCGGCAAAGCTTTCCGGCATTATTTTCGATGCCTCCTCGCTGCTTACGACCTCGGCCTCCACATAGGTAGCTTCCCCGCTTTCGGTCTTATAGCTCGCGCTCGAGTTTATAGCCTTTCCGCTGTTTTCCAAAAGGATGATAGCATCCAGCAAATCCCACTCGCTTGCTTCGAGGGCTTCCTTGGCCTCGGCATAGCTGCATCCCGCTTTGGCGACAAGCTGTTCAACCTTTTCAATGTTGTCCATTTTTAACCTCCATATATATTCTACCATTCTTCGCACGAATTGCGAAGCCTTTTGACAATTCGATAATACAGGAGGAAAATAAGGATAAGATTTAAGCAGCATTAGAGTTTCATTAGAAACGCGCCGATTGCGGACAGACACGGGGACAGAATAAACGTAGTTTAGACGAAATACACAGGAACAAGCAACTGTTCGCTATACTACGCCAATGTCAGGTACAGCGCCGACATTATGATTACGTCCTGCAGGAAATGGATCAGCCAGGCCCAGAAGAAGCCTTTGGTTTCGTGTATGCTCTTGGTCAAAAACCACGCCAAAAAGCCCGCGAGTATGACGCCGGGTATCTTGCCGGGCGTACCGAAATAATGAGCCCCGCCAAAGGTGATGAGCGACAGGGTTTTGGAGATAAAGGGACTGAGCTGATGGTACTCGACAATGCTCGCAAAAGTGTGGCGAAACGTAACTTCCTCCACGAAGCTGTTTGTAAGCGCGAACAGCACAACAAGTAAAAAGCTCGTTATGCTGAGCGTCCGGATTACTCCGTTCCTGTAGACCTGAAAATATATGGTCACCGCCGTTGCAAGGCTTATTATAATCGTTATGTTCAAGCCGCCTTTTTTCCAGGTATCCTTGTTCTTTTCCGTAATCCCGATCCAGGGTTCGGGAATGACCTCGCCGTCTATATTTTTAACAGACAAAAGCTTTACGGATTGAAACCCGGTTTGCAAGGCCGTTATAAGCACGATCACAAAGCTTAAAAGCAGCGTAGTGACCTGATAGGCAAAGGTTTTATTGAGATAGTTCGTACTCAGAAAATCAACGCTAAAAAGCGAATTGTTCATCAAATAGACAATGGCGGCTATCATCGAAGCCACCACAAGAACAGTTATACCCAGATTAATGTATGCTTTCTTCATAATTCTTCCTCCATTCTTTTAATTGCTCTTTCAAGCCATTCTATGGTCGTCTTGTTTTCCGCTATGCCGTAGTCCAAAACGAGCTTGTACGAGAGATTGTCTTGTTTTGTCGCGACGAGCTCCCGCAGTTCCGAGTAGACCTGACGTTGCATCAGCCGTTCGCTGAGGGTCTTTTTTAAATCCTGCAGAATGGCCGGATAATCGTTTCTTTTACTTACAAACAGCTTCAGCAGCAGTTCGTCTCTATAGATGCTCGTATGCTCGTGGTTCGACAGCCACTCCGATAGAGCTTCCTTGCCGATTTCCGTGATTTCAAAAACGTTCTTATTGCGGCTCCCCTTTTCGATACTTTTTTTAATGAGTTTCTCGCCCTCAAGGATTTTTAAACTTCGATGAACATTGCTGTAAGACTCGTTCCAAAAGTAGCCTATGGATTCCTTGGCGAATTTCTCCAAGTCGTAAGCGGACATTTTTCTTATATTCAACAGACCCAATAAGGCAAATTTCGTAGACATGACAGCCTCCTTTTCAAGTTCAATATAACATATCTATTAGATATGTCAATGACGAAAAAATGAAGCCCTTGTGGTGATTTCAAGAAATAAAAACCGGGGTGTCTTTTACGAAAGCCCCGAATCTTTAATTTTCTTTAGTATCAGCATCCAAGCAGTGCTTCTATCCCGCTTTCCTCGGACAGATAGTCGCCGATGTTCGAGCCTCTCGCGTCGTAGCGTCCGTGGAAATCGCTGCCGCCCGTAAGGAAAAGCCCGAAGCGCGACGCGTAGGTCCTGATTACATCGTGATCCTTTTCGCTGTGCGCCGGGTGATTGAGTTCGATGCCGTCGAGCCCGAGCCTCGCGAGCTCGGGTATTATCCAAAAGTTCTGCTGCTGCCCCGGATGAGCCAAAACCGCAAGAGCGCCGGCATCTTTTACGGCTATTATCGCGGCGAAAATGTCCGCATATTCTATGTCGAAATCGCAGACTCCGCCGTTCTTAAAGACTCTTTGATAAAAATCGCCGAACATCTCGTCCGTCTGCCCTGTTGAAACCAGCCACTCCATTATGTG
>DAONZO010000077.1:0-5538 GCA_035406945.1 Bacillota bacterium
ATATGGCCGACTACGTAGTTGAGACAAACAAGGGCGGGAGATACATCACAAAGGAAGAGGCTCTGGAAATCTTTCAAAAGGGCGAAGACAACGGCTTTGTCCACCAGATAACCAATATAGACGGCGAAGACAAGATATTTGCCATCTGCAACTGCAATATCAACGTCTGCTACGCTCTTCGCACTTCTCAGCTCTTCAATACGCCGAATTTATCCCGCAGCGCTTACGTCGCAAGGGTGAATAAGGATAATTGCGTTGCCTGCGGCAAGTGCGTAGAGACCTGCCCCGCGGGCGCGGTCAAACTAGGTCAGAAGCTCTGCACGAGCGACGGCAAAGAAATCGAATACCCCAGGCATCCGCTCCCCTCGGAGATGAAGTGGGGCCCGCATATGTGGGACGAGGACTACAGGGACAACAACCGCAAGAACTGCTACGATACGGGCACATCCCCGTGCAAGACGGCCTGCCCGGCCCATATAGCTGTCCAGGGCTACCTTAAGCTGGCCGCTCAGGGCAAGTTTACGGAGGCTCTCGCCTTAATAAAGAAGGACAATCCGCTTCCCGCCGTCTGCGGCCGCATATGCAACCGCCGCTGCGAGGACGCCTGCACCAGAGGCACCATAGACGAGCCTTTGGCAATAGACGAAGTCAAAAAATTCATAGCGGAGATGGACCTCAATCCGGAAACCCGCTATATCCCGAAGAAGGTCATACCTTCTTTGAGGGGGCCGTTTAAGCAAAAGGTCGCCATCATAGGTTCCGGTCCCGCGGGCTTAAGCTGCGCCTTCTATCTGGCGGAGAAGGGTTATTTCCCGACTATATTCGAGAAAAACGAGAAGCCGGGAGGCATGCTCCGCTACGGCGTTCCGAGCTTTAAGCTGGAGAAGAATGTTCTGGATGCCGAGATAGACATCATAAAGGAGATGGGCGTCGAGATAAAATGCGGCGTGGAAGTAGGCAGGGACGTGACCCTCGATGAGCTGCGTTCTCAGGGTTACAAGGCGTTTTACCTCGCAATAGGCTGCCAGGGAGGAAGGTCCGTCGGCATACCCGGAGAAGAGGGCGAAGGCGTTATGAGCGCCGTGGAATTCCTGCGCACGGCTCTGGCGGACGAGAGCTACCCCGTATCGGGCAAGGCTGTCGTAGTCGGCGGCGGAAATGTGGCCATAGACGTGGCGCGCACCGCGGGTCGCTGCGGAGCTGACTCCGTCGCCATGTACTGTCTGGAGCCCCGCGACAGGATGCCGGCTTCGGAGGAAGAAATAGCGGAAGCCCTGGAAGAAAACATCGAAATAAACTGCGGCTGGGGGCCCAAGGAAATTCTCAGAGAGGACGGCAAGCTTACGGGTGTCGTCTTTAAGCGCTGCACGAGCGTGTGGGACAAGGACGGAAGATTTTCGCCCGAATACGACGAAAACGATACCGTAAGCGTTCCGTGTGACAGGGTATTCCTTTCTATCGGGCAGAGCATAATCTGGGGCGATTTGCTGAAGGGAAGCAAGGTTGAGCTCGGCCGCGGAAACGGGGCGGTAGCCGATCCTCTTACCTATCAGACCGCCGAGCCCGACATCTTTACGGGAGGCGATGTCTACACCGGACCCAAGTTCGCCATAGACGCGATAGCGGCGGGCAGGGAAGCGGCCATTTCCATACACCGCTTTGTACAGCCGAATTCCAGCCTCACCATAGGCAGAAACCGCAGGGACTTCATAGAGTTGGATAAGGAAAATATCAGGGTTGAGGAATACGACAACAGCTCCCGCCAGATACCGCCGTCAAAGAAGGGCATAGACGGCAAGCATTCGTTCAGGGACACGAGGCTTCCGCTCACCGCGGAACAGGTCATGACCGAAACCGCGAGATGCCTCGGCTGCGGAGCCAGTGTCGTCGACCCGAACAAGTGCATAGGCTGCGGCGTATGCACCACCAAATGCGAGTTCGATGCCATAAAGATATACAGGGAGCGTCCGGAATGCTCAACTATGATAGTGAGCGAGAAGAAGATACCGACTCTGCTCGGCTATGGGGCCAAACAGGCGCTTAAAATCAAGTTTTCCAAGAAGAAAAACGGATAGAGGGCGTTATGCACGAACTCGGTATAGTTTTTCATATCATAGGCTCGCTTGAAGATGTAGCCAGGGAAAATAATTTAAGCGAGATTCACAGCGTGACGATGGAGATAGGTGAGGTATCGACGGTGATACCTCGCCTTCTTACCGACTGCTGGCAATGGGCCGTCAAAAAAAAGCTTCTGCTTGCGGCTTGCGAAATGAAGGTCGACGTGCTTCCGGCCGTAACCTGGTGCGATTCCTGCAAGCAGGAATACGGAACCGTGGAGCACGGCAGAATCTGTCCGTATTGCGGCAGTGACAGGACCTGGCTTCTCAGAGGAAACGAGCTCAATATTAAAGAAATAGAAGCAAGTTAAGGAAAATGTTCTAAGGAGGGCAAAATGTTATTTCAAATTTACGGGGACACTGCTGTATATCAGCTGCTCGGATGGTTAATGGTATTTTTAGGCTTGATACTTACAAACGAACTCGCCAGAAGGACGAAGTGGGGCGGAATCTTCTGCTTCCTGATTGTTCCGGGTGGACTTACTGTTTATTTCATCGCCATCGCTGTCGCCGCGTCTCAGGGCGCCGAATGGGCTCTCAACAACCCGACCTATCTTTACATGAACGGCTGGTTCCACTACGCCAAGCTCTACGCCGCCACCGCGGGCTGCATAGGCTTTATGATGATAAAGTACAAGTGGAAGTTCGGGGCGAAAGAAGCCTTTAAGGTCTTCCCCTTTGTAATCGTCGCCATAAACATTCTCATAGCCGTAGCGAGCGATTTCGAATCCGCCATAAAGGGTGCTCAGGCCATGAAGGAATTCGGAGACGGCTGGTGGCTCTCCAGCGAAAACGTCTGGCTCAACGGCGGCTGGTGGAACTGGCTGAACGGAATCGCGGGCTTAATCAATATCTTCTGCATGACCGGCTGGTGGGGCATTTATTCTTCCAAGGATAAGAAGGACATGCTCTGGCCCGACATGATCTGGCTCTACATAATTGCCTATGACGTATGGAATTTCCAGTACACATATCTTAACCTGCCGACCCACGCATGGTACTGCGGTCTGGCGCTTCTGCTCGCTCCGACTTTCGCGAACGCTTTCTGGAACAAGGGCGCCTGGATGCAGAACCGCGCAAACACACTTGCGCTTTGGTGCATGTTCGCTCAGGTATTCCCGCTCTTCCAGGATGACAGCATATTCACCACCATACCCGTACTCTATGCCGACGGCTTTATGGATCCCAATGTGCGCCCGCTTACAGCCAATGTAGTGCCCCAGGGCGTGATATCGATTATAGCGCTCGCCGTAAACGTTGTGGCGCTGGCGGTTATAATCAAGCGTTCAAAGCAGCAGGGCATCAACCCGTACAGGAAGGAAATCTTTACGGATACGAAGGACTTCCGCCTCGCTATGGAAAGAGCGGAGTAGTTGCACTCAAAAGATTACGGCGAATGAACTTGACTTGCAAACTTTGTAAAACTATAATTGTTAGCGTCAATTAGAGTTTTAACGGTTAAAATATCCTTGCAGTGGCAAAGATAGGATGTTAAAATAACATTTAAGGTGGGCATTTTGCCGATACCTTGAAAATTCGTCATATCTGCAAGTATGGAGAGAATTATTACAAGGAGGAAAAGAAGTTGAGAAACGCCAAAAAACTTTTATCGCTACTTTTTGTAGCGGCCATGCTCATAGGGCTGATGCCTGCCACGGCGTTTGCTGCGGTGGTGGACGACAGCGGGGCCCCTGACGCGACCTACATGGTCAATGAAGCGGCAACGCAATTGCTTGTTCAGCTCTATAGCGACACCGGCGGTCCCTACGCCGGGGAGGCCTTTCATAAGTGGACGGTCAATGGCGTAGCGGGTCCCGAAGTTCAGGGGGCTGTGGCCAGCATAGTTCCCGACACAAGCGCCGCAGGTATTTATAAGTACCAAGTGTATTTCTATGAAAAGCTGTTACTCCCTGCGGGCGTGATCCCTGCGGGTGTGCTGCCGGGCGGGGCCAACCCTTTGGGAGAATCCCGAGAGGTTACTATTACGGTTAACGCGGGCGCAAGCATTACCATTCTCAAGACCGATGCACGCAATAAGCCCTTGGCCGGCGCTAAGCTGCAACTGGAAGAAATACAGCAGGCCGGCGCCGTAGCTTACCAAAAAGAAATTCTTACCAATAATAATGGTGAAGCGGTATTCACCCATATTCCCGACGGTGACTATAAGCTGAAGGAAATCGAAGCTCCCGAAGGCTATGTAAAATCCGACAAGGAGTATATGGTGAGCATTGTTAATGGACAGGTCCAAGACTGGCTGGCTGCAGATCAGACTCCTCTGAACGCGGCCCCGGTCTTTGTCAACCAATTGGCCGGCAACAGCTTTGAGGTGGAGAAAAAAGATGAAACCGGCAGGCCGCTGCGCGGCGCCGTGTTTGAACTGATTGTCACGGGTCCGGCCATAGGCGGCCCCGCCGCGCCTCAAACCGCCATATCCGGCGCAGACGGCATCGCCACGTTTTTGAATGTGCCTGCGGGCTCTTTCTATACCTTGAGGGAGAGAACCGCACCGGCGGGCTATGACAAGTCCGACGACAGCTATGATTTGGAAGTCATTGCCGTGCAAGGGGGAGGGTATGTGATTTTGATTGACCCGTTTCCCGGAGCGAATCCCGTTCAATATGCCGAGCCTTTCGCCTTTGTCAACACTCGCAGACCTGTGGTTCAGGACGACTATGTACCGCCGACAGCGAGCATAGAAGTGAAGAAGACCGATGCCGCGGGCAACGCTCTTTCCGGAGCGGTCTTCGTCCTTACGAATCCAAATGGCTGGGAAGCATACACCGCTTCCTCCGGCGCAAACGGCACAGCGACTTTCTCCGGCGTCGAAAACGGCAGCTATACCCTGTCTGAAAAGAGCGCGCCGAACGGCTATGTGAAATCGGACGAGACCTATGTGATTCGCGTTTTGGGCGGTGTTGCCTATCTGGAAGGCACGCAGGAAGCAAAGCCGACGCAGGAACGCTATACCACCGTCACCTACGTCAACCTTAAATCCGCGCCGGAGCTGAACAAGAAGGATCATATCGCCTTTATGCTGGGCTATCCCGACGGCAGCTTTGCGCCCGACCGCAACATTACGCGCGCCGAGGTCGCAACCATATTCGCCCACCTTTTGGCCGACGAGATGGAGATGGATAAGAGCTATCCCAACACTTTCGTTGATGTGCCCGAAGACCACTGGTGCTATAACGAAATCGCTTATCTGCAGCAGTACGAAATCATCTCCGGATACGAAGACGGCACTTTCCGTCCGGAAGCGCCCATTACCAGAGCGGAGTTTGCGGCGATAGTCTGCAAGTTTGAAAATCTGACCGAGGGCGAACAGAGCTTCAGCGACGTGCCGGATTCCCACTGGGCGGCTCAGTACATCAATTACGCCGCAACCAGAGGCTGGGTGAGCGGATACGAAGACGGAACATTC
>DAONZO010000078.1:0-5434 GCA_035406945.1 Bacillota bacterium
TCCCGGACAACGCTTTCTATGAGTTTATACCCAAGGCGGAGATGCTTCGCGGCGAGGCCGACCCCGCTTATGTGCCCCACACCCTCACCATGGACGAGGTTGCGGCAAACGAGGAATACGAAATAGTGCTCACTATCTTCAAGGGTGGAGCTTTTATGCGCTACCGTCCGGGTGACATGTATAGATGCCTGCGCACGAAGAACGAAAAAGACGGTCTGGACCTGCCCCAGTTCGAATACATAGACAGGGTTCCTTCAATCATTGACATAGCAGGCTTTACACGCATAACGGAGGCGAGCATAAGGAAAGTGCTCACCATGTCGCGCCTTGCCGTAGGCCGCTGGTTTGCCCTTAAGGAATACGACGAAGGCAAACGCTCCTTCCTGCATTTCTACGTGGAGATAGACGCCTCCACTCCGGAATCGATTTACCTTACGGAAAAGCTCATACGCGAGCACTTCAGCGTCTATTACTGCAGTTACGATCACGATTATGAAGACCTTAAGCGCCTTCTCGGAATAGACCCCCTCAGTGTCACCATGCTTCCTCTCGGCACCATAGGCTCCTTCGAAGCGCAGCACGGCCACTGCCTGCGCACAATAAACGCGGACGCCCACGACCTTGCGGAGTTCAAGCGCTATCTTTCCGAAAACGGCATAAAAGTCGGAGGCCGCTTATGAGTAACGTTTCGCAAATCGTCTTTACGACCGTACCTCTTATAGCGTTCGTGGCCAATGTTTTCCTGTTGTTTACCTTGCTTTCCGCCAAGAAGGATGTATCCATATATTCCTTTATGGGATTGTTGTTCTCCTTCGTACTGTGGACGGGCGGCTCCTTCTTTATGCGAATGCAGTTCATGCCGGGCGTCGTCTTCTGGTGGAAGGTCTCCCTTACCGGCATATTCCTGGTGCCCTATATGTACTATCTGCTGATAGCCGCATATACGGAGCGAAAGGGGATGTTCCTGAGGACGCTGTGGGGAATAGTCACACTGCTGATGGTTGTCGGCAACTTCCTGGACGTCTTTATGACTTCTCCGCAGATAAGTCTGGTCGACGATCGTATTCAGTCCGAATACTCTCTCAAATGGCCCGCCGCGATTGCAGTCGTCTTTTCCGTTTTGATACTCATAAGCGTTGGCGTTATGATACGCAACGCCATGAAGGACGACGAATCCTGGCTCGCCTACATGATGCCCATGTTCATCGGAGTTTTCGTGATGCTGATAGGCGTGGGTCTAAACATGATACCTGCCATGACCTCCTGGCCCACGGATACCCTGGCCTGTGCCATAAACGCGATATTCATTTACTTCGCTTTCTACAAACGCCGTTTTTACTCGATAAATCAGATTACTTCCCGCGGAGCGGTCTTTATAATTTCCCTTGTGGTTTCGGGTCTGCTTTTGCGCGCCTACCTTCCCGATATGGAACGCTTCGTAATAAGCGTAAACGACGGACGCCTCAAAAATCCCACGGCTTTTGTGAGCTTCATGTTTGTGATTTTGTGCATATTGCTGTATATCCTGCTCAATCACCTTAACGACAAGCTCTTTGAAAGAGAACAGACACGCCGGGACTTCCAGGTAAAAGATTTTTCAAAGGCTTTGAGCTCCATACTTAAAACCGATGAGATATTGAGCCTGCTCATCGAAATGATACGGGAAGAATTACCGGTATCCCATATATATCTGTGCATGGAGAACGAAGACAAGGGCTTTTCTTCCAACCGCAAGCTTCAGGACCTCGAATATAACCTCGATCTTCCCGAGGGTCATCCTCTTATAGAGTATGCGGCCGGCAAGCCTGCGGGTTTCGCTTACGAGGATTTCAGGCGCTCCGCCTGCGGAAAGTCTCTGTTTGAAAGCGAGAAGACGCTGTTCGCACGGCTCGGAATCGAGTACATACTGCCCTTTGCCGAAAACGGCAACATAATAGGCCTTGCCCTCCTTTCCGGGAAGGACAGTCATAAACCTTACAGCTATTCCGAGATAAACTATCTGGAATCCCTTTCTTCCGTGGCCGCCATAGCCCTTAGGAACGCCCTGCTGTACGAAGAGCTGGAGCGCGAAGCGCAAATAGACATGCTCACGGGTCTTTTGAACCGTCGTACCTTCGGCAGGCGGCTGAGCCAGATGTTCGACGAAGATCCCGACCAAATAACACTTATACTCTTCAATCTTGACGATTTCGGACTCTACAATGAGCTCTACGGAAACGAAGAAGGCGACCGCCTGCTTCAGCGCTTTGCGGAGATGCTCGTGACGGTATTCGGCCCGACCGCCGTGCTTGCAAGGTACGCCGGGAAAGAATTTATCGTGCTGCTTCCCAATCTGGATGCGGAAACGGCGAGGCATCAGGCGGAGAGAGTCAGAAGCCTGCTCGACAAATATCTGATCGGAGACGATAGGAGAGCCAAAAAGTTCCTCACGTTTTCGGCCGGCATATGCTCCTATCCGAGCCTGGCCGGAAGCGAAAGTCAGCTGCTGTCCTATGCCAACCTTACCGTTTTCCACATAAAGCAGCAGGGCAAGAATAACATAGCCGTATACAGCGAATTCGATGCCGGCGCCATGGAAAACGACGACAAGAAGGCTCAGGAGCTGTCTTCCACCATATACGCCTTAACCGCCGCGATAGACGCAAAAGATCACTACACATTTAATCACTCGCGCTGCGTATCCGAATACGCTTCGTGCCTTGCCCAGCGCGCGGGCCTGGGCGATCAGATGGTGCAGGTTGTGCGTCAGGCAGGCCTGCTGCACGACATAGGCAAGATAGGAATACCCGATGCCATACTATCCAAAGAGGGCCGTCTCGACGAAGATGAACTCGCCGTTATGCGCGAGCACGTGGATCTGTCCATAGAGATGGTGCGCCATCTTCCCGCCCTAGACTACGTTACTCCGGCGGTAATGGGACATCACGAGCGCTACGACGGAAAAGGATATCCCCGCGGCATATCCGGCGAAGCCATACCCATAGGCGCGCGCTGCCTGTCCATAGCGGACGCCTTCGATGCCATGATATCCGAGCGCTCCTACAAGAACAGCATGCCCGTGGAGGACGCCCTGCTCGAAATAGAAAACAACCTCGGTTCGCAATTCGATCCGAGGCTGGGAGAGCTGTTCATAAAGCTGGTCAAAGAAGGAGAAATAAAAGTAATAAGATATTAATCTACTGAGGCTCGCCACTGCCACAGGCCGTGAGCGAGCTTTAACTTACGCAACAAATGGTGCCCATTTGCGCTCTAAGCGTCGGCGGATTTTTCCGTGTTTTTTTGTTTAAGGGGCATAATGCCGCAGCTTATCGCTCCCGTGGGACAGGTTTTAATGCACAGCCCGCAGCGTATGCATTCCAGGGAATTGCAGTTCTTTACGGGGTCGACCTGCATCTTGCAAACCCGGCTGCAGGCCCCGCATTTTACGCAATCGCTCTCGCTGAGCCTGTACTTGAATACGGAGACGGGATTGAATATCGAATATATTGCGCCCAGAGGGCACATATATTTGCAAAAGGGCCTGTAAATTATTACGGACAGGACAACAATTACAGCCAATATCGAATTTTTCCAAGCGTAGAGGAAGCCGACAGCACCCCTCAGAGCCTTGTTGAGCAGCACCAGAGGAATGCCGCCTTCCAAGGTTCCCACGGGGCATATGAGCTTGCAGAAAAACGGAGCTCCCTGGCCTATGATATCCACCGCGAACATCGGAAGCAATATTACGAAAATAAGAAGTATCGCATACTTTAGAAGTCTCAGAAGCTTATCCCCCTTAAAAGCGCCTGCTTTTTTAGGGAAGGGTATCTTGTGCAGCAAATCCTGAATAAGTCCGAAAGGGCAGAGCCATCCGCAGACAAAACGGCCTATCAGCGCGCCTATGAACATTATAAAACCTGCGGCGTAGAAGGCCAGGTTAAACTTATGGTGCCCTATGGTAGCCTGCAGCGCTCCTATGGGGCAGGCACCCCTTGCGCCGGGGCATGAGTAGCAGTTCATGCCGGGCACGCACAGGTTTTTGAATTTTCCCGTATATATCGTTCCGTCGCCAAAGCCCTTAAAGTAGTTGTTTGTAAGCACGGCCCAAATAGCCTGGACTGCGTGTCTCGTCCGCTCGCCGGTTTTTTTAGTCTTCTTAGCCAATTCCGATACACTCCATGCAGATTTTTATGGCCTTGGCAAGCACCACGGCCATTTCTCCGCGGCTTATTCCGTAGAGCATTGCAAGTATGCCCAAAAGTGCCGCCATTGGTCCGAGCCGATTTTTAATATTTTTCATGTTTTTCTCCTGATATTCATTTGCGGAAAAATGCCTTAAAATTTATCAGCTGCCGCTCAAGCGAATTATATCATGAAACGGGGTCTTTCCAAGACATATATGTTTTTTACAGCACTTTAAAATCTTTGTAAAACAAAGATTGAAAAGCTTTGCACAACATGGCATTGAAAAATCTTCTCAAATATGTTATTTTAATTATAAGTGTCATCGATTTGTTAATACACAACTATTAGATTAGGGGGTATTTTATGAAAAACTGTCCAGTATGCCAAGCTGTCCTCGACGACCAGGCCACTTTCTGCCAGGCCTGCGGAACCTCACTCGCAGCCGCGCCTGCACCCCAGGCACCGCCTCAGACGCCGCCTCAGACGCCGCCTCAGGCACCGCCTCAGCAGTCCTACCAACAAGCTTATCAGCAGCCGATGTATGCGCCCGTTCCTATGCCCGATCCCTTCGATCATACGGCCGAATTTGAAGCTGAGGATATTTCCGAAAGCAAGCCTTTCTGCATGTTGGTCTATCTTTTGAGCGTTATCGGAATAATCATTGCCCTGCTTGCCCGTCCCGATTCCAAGTACACCGCCTTCCACGTGCGTCAGGCTATTAAGTTTACGGTTGTGGAAATGCTGCTCATACTCGCGTCGGCCGTGCTCGGCTTTACGGTAATAGTTCCCATAGCCGGAGGCATTTGTTTGGTTATAATTACCGTTCTCAAGATAATCAGCTTCTTCCAGATAAGCGCCGGAAAAGCGAAAGAGCCTGCCATCATCTGCAAGCTCGGTTTCCTTAAGTAAACTGTTCTATGTTTCTAAAAAGGGGGCGCGGTTTTTTCCGCACCCTCTTTTGTTTTGCCTATTTATCGGTTTAACAAGTTTCGTATAAGGTATAACAATGCCTATGAGCATAGGCTTCGGCGCGCAGCCCTAAGACATCGGTATAGAATTGCCGCTATATCCCGGATTCAGAATATAATACTTATGAGAATATGCCTTACGAGAATTATCGCGCCCAGCGCTATTCTGTACCAGCCGAATATCGTAAAGTCGCGTTTCTTTATAAAGTTCATAAGACTTTTAATGACGAGCACGGACACGACGAAGGCCGTCACCATTCCCAGTGCAAGGGCGAAAATTTCCGCACCCGTAAATTCGAAGC
>DAONZO010000079.1:0-5426 GCA_035406945.1 Bacillota bacterium
TGCCCCGCGGATGAAAGCGCAAGGCGGATCATAGAATTAGCCGGACTGCCTGTAGCCGCTCCGTCGGCCAACCTATCCGGACGGCCCAGCCCCACTCGCTGGGAGCACGTGCGCGACGATCTTAACGGAAGGATCGATGCCGTAGTAAAAGGCCCTCCCTGCGTGGGCGGCATAGAATCCACGGTACTCGATCTTACCGGCGACATAGCCCAGATTCTGCGGCCCGGACTCATAGGTCCCGAGCGCATAGCCCAGGTGCTCGGAGAACCCTGCGCATACGACCCCGCGATAATGGGGCCCGCCGCTCCGGGCTTCGTTCCAAAGGCCCCGGGCATGAAGTACAGGCACTATGCCCCCAAGGCCGACATGCTGCTTTTCTCCGGCAAGGAGGACGAGGTGCTCTCCGAGATGGAGAAGAGAGCGGCCTTTTTCCGGGCGAGCGGGAAAAAGGTCGGAGTGCTGGCCTATGCGGACGGAGAAGAAGCCGCGGCAAAGTTCTTCGGCGATCTTAGAAGCATGGACGAGCAGGGCGTGGAGATAATATTGGCCGAGGCTCTTTCCGAAGAAAATTCCGTAAACTATTCGGTTATGAACCGCATGCTCAAGGCTGCGGGCTATAAAATAGAGGAGGTGGGTCGAATGAAAATCGTAATGGGCAGCGACCATGGCGGATACGGCTTAAAGAACGCCATAGCCGAGCATCTTAAGCGGAAGGGTTTTGAGGTGGTGGATGTCGGAACCTATTCTCAGGAGTCAGTGGACTATCCGATATACGGCCGCCTCGCGGCCGAGGCCGTTGCGAAGGGCGTCGCCTCCCTGGGCATAGTCTGCTGCGGCACCGGAATAGGCATTTCCATGGCGGCGAACAAGGTCAAAGGCGTACGCTGCGCCCTTGTCACGAGCAACTACATGGCGGAGATGACAAAGCGCCACAACGACGCCAACATGCTCGCCCTCGGCGGGCGGATACTCTCGGCGGATGAAGCCGTAGATATAGTGGATATCTGGCTCAACACCGAATTTGAGGGCGGCCGCCACCAGCGCAGGGTTGACATGCTGAACGAAATGTAAATCAAATTTTATAAAATCAGCTTTTTAAGGAGGCAAACATGGGCAAAATAGTGATATTCGACCACCCGCTTATTCAGCACAAGGTCACGCTGTTGAGAATGACGGAGACGTCCACAAGGGATTTCAGGGCTCTCGCCAAAGAGGTTGTTACCCTGATGACATTTGAGGCGACAAGAGATCTTCCCCTCAAAGACGTAGAGATAGAAACCCCGATGTGCAAGACAACCCAGAAAATGCTCGAGGGCGAGGACATAGCCATTGTGCCTATACTGAGAGCGGGTCTGGGTTTTGTAGACGGCATGCTGTCTTTGGTTCCGAATGCCAAGGTGGGTCACATAGGCCTCTACCGCGACCCCGATACTCACGAACCGGTTGAATATTATTGCAAACTGCCCTCCGATATAGACAAGCGCGTCGTCTTTGTGGTAGACCCCATGCTCGCGACGGGCGGAAGCGCCGTAGCCGCCGTAGATCTGATAAAGGCCCGCGGAGCAAAGCGCATAAAGTTCCTCTGTCTCATCGCCGCGCCCGAAGGAATGGACACTCTGAGGTCCGCCCATCCGGACGTCGACATCTACATTGCCGCGATGGACGAGAGATTAAACGAAAAAGCCTACATACTGCCCGGACTCGGGGATGCGGGCGACAGACTATACGGTACGAAATAGGAGAGTAAAATGTTTAAAATACCCGACAACGTAAGCAATCACGACAACGTCTACGACGTGCTCAAAGAGCGCGGCTTCATAGAACAGACCACGGACGACGAAGGCATACGGGAGCTGCTCGGAAAAGAAAAGGTCAAGTTCTACATAGGCTTCGACCCCACCGCGGACTGCCTGCATGTGGGCCATTTTATGCAGGTCATCATAATGATGTACATGCAGAAATTCGGCCACACCCCGGTTGTCCTCATAGGCGGAGGCACCACCATGATAGGAGACCCCTCCGGCCGCAGCGACGCCCGCCGGATGATGACTCCCGAAGAGATAGACGAAAACGGACGCTTCTTTAAGACTCTGTTCGATCGTTTTCTTGAATTCGACGAAGAATGGAAGCACATACCATCCGACGGCGTGCTGGAAAAAGGCGGCGAGAACAAAACGCCCGAACCCGGAAAGGCCATATGCGTCAACAACGCCGACTGGCTGCGCAACGTAAATTATCTCGAGTTCATGAGAGACGTAGGTCGTCATTTTTCCGTAAACGAGATGCTCAGAGCCGAGTGCTTTAAGCAGCGCCTGGAAAAAGGCCTGTCCTTCTTAGAATTCAACTACATGCTGCTTCAGAGCTACGACTTCTACTGCCTCGCAAGAGACATAGACTGCAAGATCCAGTTCGGCGGAAACGACCAGTGGTCCAATATTTTAGCCGGCAGAGACCTCGCCCGCAGGCTGCTCGGCAGAGACAACTACTACGGCATGACATTCGCTCTTCTTACCCAATCCGACGGAAGCAAGATGGGCAAGACTCAGAAGGGCGCCCTTTGGCTGGACGCATGCAAGTGCAGCCCCTATGACTTCTACCAGTACTGGCGCAACGTGGAAGACGCCGATGTTGAAAAATGCCTCAAAATGCTCACCTTCCTTCCAATGGAGGAAGTGAGCGGGCTTGCGGCGCTTCCCGGAGAAGAGATAAACAAGGCCAAGGAGATTTTAGCCTACGAGGTTACGAGGCTGGTGCACGGCGACGAAGAAGCCGCCCGCGCTCAGGATGCCGCAAGAGCGGCCTTCGGAGGAGAAGGCGACATGAGCGACATACCTTCGCTTGCCATAGACAGCGGCATCGTCGGAGACGGCATAGGTCTTGTTTCTCTTATAAAGGCCGCGGGCCTTGTGCCGAGCAACGGCGAAGGCTTCCGCACCATAGAGCAGGGCGGCCTTACGATGAACGGCGAAAAAGCGACCGACCCCAAGCGCATCATCACCGCCGACATGTTCGGGGAAGATGGCATAATCTTTAAGAAGGGCAAGAAGACCTTCCTGAGAGTTACGCTGGAATGATCAGCTGAAACCGGAGGTAAGACAAAATGAAAAAACGCTTTGCCTTTAAGCGGGAACATCTGCGCTCACTTTTACTCATAGCGCTTTGCCTGTGCGTGACGTTTGCATACGCAAGCCCTTTTTCGTTTGCGGAAGAGCCCGGATCCGAGGAATTAATACTCAATCATTCCGGTCTGTTCTTTGAAAAGCTCTCGCTTTCGGGAAACAAGCTCAGCGTCGGCGGCATACCCGCAAGCTCCGAGTACAGCTATCTGATGCTTGTGCTTAAAGACCGCGACGGAAAGGATGTTTACAAGGACGTCTGCGCCCGCGGGGCGGACGGCACGGTCTCTTTCCGCCTCAGCGGCTTCCCCGCGGGAAACTATCTTGTTGACATATACCGCGCTCCCGAGTTGTACACCACCTACGATTCCGTACTGTATAACGAAAGCCTTTTGGTCTGGACGGGAGGCGGCGGATACTTCGAGGCCCCGCCGGCTCTGAGCTTAAACGCTTCTCAGCTTGCGGCCCCCGTAGACGGGCAAAGCGCCATAGACTTCTATCTGAAGTCTTCGCCCTATGTGCAAAGCGAAGACCCCGCGGTAAAAGAGCTTGCCGCCACCCTTGCCTCAGGCTCCGCCGGAGCCTACGAGACGGCAAAGCGCATACACGACTGGGTCTGCCAAAACATATACTACGACTTCGACGCCCTCTACGGAAAAACTCCGTTTACGGACAACTCCGCCTCCGGCGTTCTTACAAACAGGCGCGCCGTCTGCGAAGGCTATGCCAACCTTTCCATCGCTCTTTTAAGAGCCGCGGGCATACCCGCAAGAAGGGTGGAGGGCTATGCGCTCGGCATCACGTCCCCCGGCTGGCCGGAGGGCATATTCTCCGGAGTTCCGGTAGAGGGCAACCATGTCTGGCTCGAGGCCTATATAGACTCTCGCTGGGTGATAACAGACCCCACCTGGGACTGCGGAAACGAGTATAAAGACGGAAAGATTGCCGCGAGCGGGGGGATAACATCTTACAGATATTTTGATATCTCGCGGGAGTTTTTCGCCTACGACCACGCGGCCACGGCTAGCGAAAGGTTTGCGAGTCTGGGCGCGGCGTCCTGTATGTACTTATATATAAACAACCCGCGCATGCTCACCCCGGACGGCTGGAAGGACTTAGACAGCTCCGGCACCACGCCCGTTATACGAAACGGCCGCACCCTCGTTCCGATAGCCCTGATAATTTCCGAGATGGGCGGCAAGGTCGAGTGGACTCCCGCAACGGCGACGACCTACGCAAAGGTCAGCTGCGAAATCGACGGCCATTATGTGGAAATGTGGATAAACTACGACAAGTATTACATAGACGGCGAGGAATATGTTTTCGACGTTCCTCCGCAAATCATAAATCAGCGCACCATGATTCCGCTCCGCGGCCTGCTCGAACCCCTGGGATGCGAGATACAATGGGAAGCCAACGTGGAAGGCTGGCCCGGGCGGGTGACGATAAGTTATTACAGGTAGCCCTGTAAAGAAAGAAAGATAATGGACAACAAAGAATATCTCATAGTTAAAAAGGACATGCTGCCCGACTACATGGAAAAAGTGGTCCGCGCCAGAGAGCTGCTCAGAAGCGGAGAGGTGCGCGAGGTCAGCGAGGCCGTAAGGCGGGTCGGGATATCGCGCAGCACATATTATAAATATAAGGATCACGTGTTTACTACTTCCGAGGGGGACTCCTGCCGCAAGGCCGTCATATCCTTTATAGTTCGCCACGAAAAAGGCACTTTGGGGAGAGTGCTTGGCATGCTCGGCGACAAGGGGGCAAACATACTCACCATAAACCAGACTCCGCCCATAGGTAATCGCGCCAGCGTGGTCGTTTCTTTGGATATAAACGCGCTTTCAGTAAACATGGGCGAACTGCTCGAAGCTCTCGGCGGAACCGACGGAGTCGAAAACCCGGTGCTTATAGACATAGCTTAAACATGTAAAATTATGCACAAGTTTCTTGTATTTTCTACCGTGTTTGTGTAAAATCTAAGACAGAACAGTAAATAACTTTGAACGTAAGTATTGATTTTTCAAGCGGATTTTGGTATTCTCATTAACAGTGGTTACGAGCTCTCTTAAGACGGGCAATCTTGGAGAGGGCTTTTGCCGTATCAATGCGGTGAAATCATTTTAACAAGACAATCATAAGTGTAGACGCATTTGCGTAAAATTTAAGGAGGAACACTATGAAAAAACTGTTAGCCATTCTTCTGGCGGCGGTCATGATTCTTTCTCTCGCAGCTTGCGGCGAGAAGCCCACCCCGCAGCCGGAACCCCCCACGCCGGACACCCCTCCGGTAACTACCCCGGACGTCCC
>DAONZO010000080.1:0-5408 GCA_035406945.1 Bacillota bacterium
CGACGAACTTGCCCTCATACAGACCGTCGATTTCTTCCCTCCCATAGCCGACGATCCCTATACCTTCGGACAGATAGCGGCTGTCAACGCCCTCTCCGATGTCTATGCTATGGGCGGAGAACCCAAGATCTGTCTAAACATTATGGGCGTTCCCAAGAAAATGCCCAAAGATGTGATATGCGCGATATTAAAAGGCGGGAACGACAAGGTTACGGAAGCCGGAGCAATCATCGCCGGAGGCCACACCATATTGGACGAAGAGCCCAAATACGGCCTTTCCGTTACAGGCTTTGTCCATCCGGACAAGTTCTTTAAGAATAACGGGGCCGCGGCAGGAGATGTGCTCATCCTCACCAAGCCTATAGGCATAGGCGTCCTGACAACCGCGGCAAAGGCAAATATGCTCTCCGAAGAAGTCTATGCCTTTGCGATAAAAATGATGACCACCCTCAATAAGTACGCGAGGGATATCATAGTAAAGTACGATGTTCACGCCTGTACGGACGTTACGGGCTTCGGCCTGCTCGGTCATCTGTCCGAGATGATGGAGGGTTCGGGGCTTACGGCGGAAATAGACGGTTCGGCAATAGAATTTGTTCCGGAGGCTTTGGAACTGGCGTCAATGGGCGTCATTGCGGAAGGAATGTACAGAAACAGAAGCGCCTTTGAACACAGGGTCGACGCATCCGGGATAGAGGAGGCCGTGGCCGATCTGCTCTTCGACCCGCAGACCGCGGGAGGCCTGCTTTTTGCGATTTCCGAAACAGACGCAGAGGCCTGTCTAAGAGAGCTTGAACCGGCGGTTCCCGCGGCGCAGAAGATAGGTCGGATACTCCCCTCTTCCGGGGAAAAACACATACTTATAGTATAATCGACGCATTAAAAATCGACAGCGCCTATAACTTTTCTTCGTTTTTCGTTGTATAAAAGAATGTAAACAAAAAAACGGCATGGCTTAAAACATCAAGCCATGCCGTTTTAAGTCTTGAAATTATCCGAGTATCACTTCTGTTGCTTCCTCGGGCTTGAATTCGGCTTTGCAGTCATATTTATTGAAGGTCGAGAACTCCGAAAGCGCCCTTCCCTTCAGAAAATAGCTGCGTATAAAGCGCTTGCCGTCCACCGAGGTCCAGTTTTCTCTGTCCCAGGTGAGATAGCCGTCGCTGCGCTCTTCATTAAAGACGAGATCCACCTGGCGGTCATGATTGGCAAGCTGATCCAATATTTCGGCGCTCGCCAAATCCTTGTCGCACTTTTCGATAATGTCCTTTACGAGCATAACAGCCCCCTATCCTATATATCCGGCCGCCTTAAGAATATCTATGGACTTTGCAAGGTTGGCCTCGCTCATCATTACGATGGGCCCGGTGCAGCCCATGCCTGTTTCGGCATAGATGCCGGCCTTCCAGAGCAGCTTTGCCGCGTCCTCAAGGTCCATGACCTCGATTCCGGGTATATCCGCCGTGCAGGGTTCCTTCGGCGGACAGACAATCTCTTCTTCCGCTGCCGCCGGTTTTGAAGCAGCCTTGCGAGCCTCTAAAATCGCGTTTAAGCCGGCTTTTTCGGCCGCGGCGAACTCCGCCTTTGCAACTTCAAATACTTTGCCTTTTACGAGCTGAGCCGCATATTCTATCGCGCCTGCAATTACCGGAGCCCCGGAGGCTCTGGAAATTATCATGATGAGCTTTTCATAGTCCTTGCCGATTCCCGGGCCGTAGCCGTAGCCGGCGGCCTCGTAGCTCCCTCCGGTAGTGTAGGACGAAAAGACTTTCATCATTACGTTTCCGGTAAGAGAGTCCATCACCATTACATCGGGTATCCCCTGGAGCAGGTCATTTCCGCGCATAACGGCGCCGCCGTCGGATCTTGCGGAACTTGCCCATTCAAACCTGTAACCGCCCTCTTTGAGCTGATTTAAGGCTATCTCGCACTGACGGGCTCCGTCCACATTCAGTATGCCCAGAGTCGGGTTTTCTATTCCGCAGGCCTTGGCCGTGATTATTCCGTAGATGGCATTTTTGATCATGCCCTCTACGCGCTCGCCGCTGGAGGTGCCGGTGGTATTTGCCACAAACATCTCCCTCCCCTTTGCCGGGGTGACTACGCGTCCCACCGTGGAGACGCCTATGGGGAACGGGAAGTGCATGGTGACGGCTCCGTCCAGCTCTCCGCTGCCCAGCATTTTTTCCATCAGCTTGTGCCCTTCTTCGTCGTCTTCGACTTCCAAAGTCGTAACACCGTCGGCTTTAAGCGTTCCTATGTAATATACGTCCACGCCGTGAGAAGCGGCGATCCTAGCGCCGGCCATGGCGTTTTCCTCGCCGAGTTCGCTGCCCAAGCCCGTTACGGCTATTTTTGGCCTCGGCCCGAAGGAACCCGTTTCAAGGCCCTCCGCCATTTCCATAAAGGTCTTGGCTATGGTTTTTTCTAAGCTTGCCATATTGACCTCCTATTCTGCCTGTGCCATGAGCGAAGTCGCAAACTCCTTCATTGCCTTGGCTATCATGCCCTTTACCTCAGCCTCGCTCACTCCGCCTTCCTGCGCGCTGCCCTTTCCGTCATTTGGTTCGATAACGAAGGAAACTCCGTCGAAGAGATTGGTCATGCGACCGAGGAAGAGAGAACCCTTGCCTACTATCATGGCGTTTCTGATTTCGCCGGCGAGTATGGACTCTCTCGCAAATCCCATATAAGGCACACCGGAGGGGATGTGACCCTGAGTGGGAGCCCAGCCCAAAAGACCGTGCTTCTTGGGGAATTCGGCCAGGTCCGTTCTCTGGATTTCGCCGTTTTTAACAGCCAAAGCGGCTATCATCTTATAGTTGGCGAGAGGAACGTCGCCTGCTCCTGCGGGCTTGGTTATGTCGGGGTTCTGCATCTCCACCGAATACTTATCGATATCGGTGATTTTGAGTCCCTTTCTTGCGAGAGGAGCGGATACCAGAGAAGTGATTACGTTCTGGGGCGCGGCGCCGGTGCCGACTGTATGTCTTCCGACAATTTCCAGATTGATGTAGGGATTCTTGCCGTCGTCGGCCGAAATTACCGTGGCAAAGCCGGCCACACAGTCTTCGAGGGCGGGCAGGCCCTTGTCAATATGATTCTTGCCGTTCATTCCTAATTTTGCAGTGGATCCGCCGGCGGTTACCATAACACAGTTATATGTACCGCTGGCTACGAGGGCTGCCGCGTTAACTATGGCATGTGCCGGAGCTGCGCAGAAGCTCCTTGTGTCGGAACCTGTCGCATTTTTAAGACCTACTATCTCCGCCGCGGCTTTTGCAAAGTTTCCGCCGCCGCGCTGGTTCATATCACCGCAGGCTTCTTCGCAGCAGTCTATGACGTATTCCACCTCGTCCTTGTTTACGCCGGAAGCTTCTATCGCGGCAAGCATGGAAATTACCGATGAAGCCTTAGATACCAGATTCTCGTGCATGACATGGGCCGAAAGGTTTATGTCTATGTCGTGAGCCCTCTTTACGCAGCCTACGAGCACATTGTTATGATACAGGCCCTCGGAATGCTCTTCTTCTACCAGCCTCTTTATCTCGGCGGCATCGGTCTGAGTCTCCGGAATATTGGCGAGTATACTTTCGTCTATGAAGGGGTTCTGCGCCAGCTGCGGCTTGTATTCGGCCACAAAGCCGCTTTCGAGCTTAAGAAGGTCGAATACGTCGCAGGCCTGCATCATGAGTATGAATTCGGGCTGGGGCATTATCTGGCCGAACTTGCCGTATCTGTCGCTGACGTCGCACTTAAGATCAACCAGGCCTCTGGCAGGATCCTGAGGCAGAGCTTCCAAATCCTGAGGGGTCTTGTTTCCGATGTAGACCTGATTGGGCCAGTACGCGCATACTTCCTCGAAACTTCTGAGGTGATTCGGAAGCCGCTTAAGATATTCGCTGTTTGGATTGACTATTCTTTCCGTAGTCTGAGTGGTGCCGTTGTGGAGCACCATGTCGGGAGTGTGAGCCAGAATATATCCGGCGCCTCTTATTACCGCTTTCATTACTGTTTTTCACCCTTTCTTATATTATTCAAAATAACAATAGCACTCGTGTTCGCTTATTTTTCCGTCGGCGTGTTTTACGGTAAGGATTGCGCTGTCTCCGTTGCAGGGACCCATGGTTAATTCGTCGCCCGGACGCAATTCCACATCGTAGGCGTCGAAGTTGAGACCGTTTTCATTGATTGCGCCTATGTCGAAAATCGAAGGATCTCCTTGCGGGAAGGGGTATCTTTGAACCTTTCCGGGATCGATAAAATCGTCATTTACGCTTTCGCCCCATGAATCGGAAGAGGTGTGGCTTATATAAAGGTTGTGTATCTGTGTTCCCGTCTTGTTGATGAACTTGATGTCGTTAGAGGTACGGCCGCAAGCCGCTAACAGAAAGAGCATTGTAAGCGCAAGCAGAACGGCAAATAGTTTTTTCACGAATTAATCCTCCTTAAAATTCCGGTTTGGGTTTGAGAAAATACTGATCTTATAAAAAGTCAAACGCGTCGAATGCTGCTCAAACAGCGCAAATTACGCGGACTGCAAAAACTACGGGGGAGCGGCAGTAAAGGGAACCGCCGCTCCTCGCCATGCTTTTATCCTAGAGATACTTACAGAACTGCTCACGGATGGAAGTCATTTCGTTGATGATATCATCGACGTCAAGCACCATTTCCATCATGGACACCGCTTCGTCGTAGACGGCGGGGTCGAATTCTTCTTTAACCTCAGGCTCGCAAACATGGTAGACTGTGAGTCCCAACGAGACTCCTGTCAACGGACCTGCATAGGTGGGGTCACCGGCGGTGACCGTCTCAGCAGCGAGTCCGGAAGCTTCGCCTTCGGCGGCGCCGAGAAGAACAACTAAGTTCTCCGGGCCGTACTGATCGGCAAATTCCTTTACTCTCTTCTGATTTTCGAGATCCATTGCACCAGCGGACGTTCAGACGAAGCATTCCGTTGAGGAAAATACAACCTCAGCGTTTGCTGATTCTGCACATAGCTTTATAGCTTCGCCGGGAATCCCGTCGCGGTCGCCTATGATGATGACCTTTTTGCCAGCTAAAATACCCATTTCATTTCCTCCCTTCCCGTAGATTTTATAGAAACCCGTGGCACGGGCATCTAACAATTGTGCGGAGACTAAATATGTCTCTTAATCATGGCCTCTACGTTTTCCGGAGTAGCGTCTTCCTTTACGCAGGAATCGATAACAACGCCGTTTTCGTATATGGCAATTACCGGAAGGCCGAGTACTTTCTGTGCAATAGCAAGGCGGCGGGCCTTGGTGGTGTTCAGCGCGGTAAACTTAAGCTTATCGCCATAGGTTTCGGCAAACGCGTGAACGTGCGGCATAAGAGCTTCGCAGGGGACGCAGCCGTCGCCGAAGAAATCGACTAAAACCTTGCCC
>DAONZO010000081.1:0-5393 GCA_035406945.1 Bacillota bacterium
ACAAGGAGAACCCTTATGCCTTCCAGGCCGGGGATGGTATCGTAGGAGGCGGCAAAATGCCCCGTTTCCTGCCTGCCGCTTCCGGCGCAGGCAAACATGGCGTTTTTGCAGTTTTCAAGGGATTTAAGCAGCTTTGGCGAAAACACTCCGCACTCTCCGCCCTGCATCATATCGTAGGCTTTCTCCGGCGTATAGGCCGCCTTGTAAACCCTCTTGCTCGTGAGCGCGTCGAAACAGTCCGCGATGGAAACTATCTGGGCGGATATGGGTATTTCGTCACCGACCAGCCCCATCGGATAACCCTTGCCGTTGTGCCTTTCGTGGTGATACATGCATATATCGAGGCTCATGTTAAAATAGGATTCCGGCCACTCCATGGGGCTTTTTTAAGTATTTCGCAACCCTTTTCGCAGTGGGTCTTCATAAGATTGAATTCCTCCGCGGTAAGCGGACCCGGCTTGAGCAGAATCCTGTCCGGAATGGCTATTTTCCCTATGTCGTGAAGGGGGCTTACGGAAACCATTATGCCTATCTGTTCTTCGTCAAGGCCGTATTCGGGCCAGTCTTTCATCATCTGCCTGGCAAGTATGCCGGTAAATGTTTTGACTCTTTTTATGTGTTCGCCGCTTTCGATATCGCGGGATTCCGTAACCTCGCCGAGCAGGTCTATCATGTCCTCGCTCATTCGGTTCAGCATTCTATTTTTGTCCTGAAGCTCGGCTGTGCGATCCGCCACCAGGAACTTAAGCTGGTTCTGCACAACCCGCTGCAGACGCTTTTGATGCTCGATCGCCTCGGTATTGTCTATGCAGCACATAACAAATTGACTTCCGGAATCGTCGATGCGTATAAAGCACAGCTCCATGCTCCGTATCAATCCGTCCGCAACTTCGGTAAAGGGCATACTGAAAGATTCCTTGCTCATTAGGCGAGACCTGACGTACTCCGGATTTGCTATCGAATTGAACTTTCCCCTGTCGCTCTTGTACGCACTATCTCCAATAAAAGCCTTTATTATGCTCGTATAATTCTTGGGGTTCGCGCATTTTTCCCGGTGAGAGGCGGACATTACATAGGGCTTTATGTAATCGCTGTTGAGGTCCACAAAATAGATGAAATAAAAGCTTCCGATGAGCTTGTTTATTACAAACTGGTCTCTGGCGGTCTGGTTTCGCCTCAGGATTTCGCTGTTGGCGATGGCGGCCATTGCGCGAAGCGCCAAGAGATTTCCATGAGAATAGCGGGAATTGTCCACGGCGACAAAGCCCGTGGCGTACTCTTCCGTACTGAGAGGCACAACCATCATGCGCTCTACCTTGTTGCTTATGAGCCTGCCGCTGAATGCGTTGTCTTCGGACGGGTTTTCAACATTGTCCAGTATAAGCCCGTTGTTGACGTCGAGGGTTACAATCCATTTCTCAACCTCGGAAAGCGGCACTTCCATCCCGACGCTCTCCTGCCCGAGCGCTCCTTCCGCGCGCCATTCGTGGCTCATCCTTAAAACTGTCCGGTCCCGGTTATACTCGAATATATAAGCGCTGTCCGCCTTGTGATACTCACCTATGGCCTTCACAAGCTCGCTCAGAGCCTTTTCGGTGTCTTCAATAGAGTAAAGTATCTCTATGCCCTGACGAACGATCTCTTCTTTGCCGTGGCCGAGCTTTATCTGTTCGTCCTTTTCGATATAGGCCATAAGGGCTTTTTTGGGCGGCCCTTCGGAATCGTCCAGACGCGTGATATTCAGTTCGGTATATAGGTATTCCTCCCCGTATAGTCTGCGGTAATTGGTGCTTATGTTTCGATTTGTCTCCAGTTTGCGCCTCAGATTGGCGTAGAGATTTGTCATCTCCGTTCTGTCGAGAGGATGCACGCAGTTGGCCACATAGATTTTGTTGACTTCGTCGTAGGGGATGGACTCCCTGAACGGGCCGTAACAGATGGCGTTGGGGTTTATTAAAAACGGATAAAGCTCTTCCTTATCAAAATCCACGATATATATGCCCGTGTAGAACGAAGCTATGCGCCTTATCATATCATCTACTTCATCCTGAGCGTCCGCGTAGTATATTCCGGCATCGTCCAGCTCCGTGCTTACGGCGAGAAGGCGGAGATACGCGGAATCCTTAAAGACAGCGATGCCCGCGTCGCTTATGCTTGCGCCGTCCACAACAAGCCTGTGCAGCAAGGTCATAAGGAGCACGAACGGGTGTCCATCCACCATTATTTCGCGGCTGACGGCAGACCGCATCATGCCGAAGAGACGGGTTTTCTCGAACTCCGACCCGATGCGCTTCCAAACGAGCTTGTTTACTTCCGTATCCTCGAAGAGTCCGGCTATAAACTTAACGCCGGCAGAGGAACTTGTCACGCCTGCCCTGCCCGCTCTTATTCTTCGCATTAAAATAAGCAGCGCTTTAATAAGGCTGCTCTGAGAATCGGCTAACGCAAAGTACTCCCGGAAAATATTCTCCGCTGCTGCAACGTACAGTTCTTTTTTCCCGCTGAAGCGAGAGGCCATTATACAGGACTCGATCCGGGCCCTGGTCGCTATGTCTGAGAGTTTTACGGAGGCGTAGCCCTTGTCCGCAAATTCTTTTATGGCAACATCAAAAAGTTCCTTACACTGCGGGTTTCCGCACTCGTCTCCCGTATATGTCATGTTTGCTCCTAACTCGAATCAAAATGCCCGGGAGACGGTACTTGACCCTCTCCCCACGATTAATTTTAACATGACATTGAATAAAGTCAAGACCGTATGCAACAGTAAAATCAAGCGTCGGGCTCTTTCCGAGCCCGACGCTTAAGTGCATAAATATTATTACATCTCGACTATGAGGGCGGTTCCCATGCCTCCGCCTATGCAGAGGGTGGCGAGTCCGCGCTTGGAGCCGCGCTTCTTCATCTCGTAAACGAGGGTTATGAGTATTCTTGCTCCGGATGCTCCTATTGGGTGTCCTAAAGCTATCGCTCCGCCGTTTACGTTGAGCTTTTCTTCGGGTATCTTAAGGTCGTTGCCTACCGCAAGAGACTGAGCCGCAAAAGCTTCGTTGGCCTCAATCAGGTCCATGTCATCGATGCTGAGTCCGGCCTTTTCGAGAGCCTTTCTGCTTGCGGGTATGGGACCGGTTCCCATTATGCTCGGGTCAACGCCCGCGGAAGCATAGGAAACTATCTTGCAAAGCGGGGTAATGCCGAGTTCCCTAGCCTTATCGGCGCTCATTATGACGAGGGCCGCACCGCTGTCGTTTATACCGGAAGCATTTGCCGCCGTAACGCTGCCGCCGTCGGGCTTAAAGGCGGGTCTCAGCTTGGCCATCTTCTCTATGGTGGATCCGAACTTGGGATATTCGTCGGTGTCGAATACTATGGGATCACCCTTCCTCTGGGGAATCACTACGGGAACTATTTCGTCCTTAAAGCGGCCGGACTTTATGGCCTCTTCGGCCTTAAGCTGGCTCTTGAGGGCAAATTCGTCCTGCTGTTCTCTGGTAAGACCCCACTGCTCCGCGACGTTTTCCGCGGTGATGCCCATGTGATAGTTGTTGAAGATGTCCCAAAGACCGTCTTTTATCATTCCGTCAATCAACTTGGCATCGCCCATCCTCTGGCCCCAGCGGGTGGAGGGAGCATAGTAGGGAGCAAGGCTCATGTTTTCCATGCCGCCGGCAACCACTATGTCGGCGTCTCCGAGCTTTATAATCTGAGCTGCAAGGCTAACGCTTCTGAGTCCGGAACCGCACACTTTGTTTATGGTCATCGAGGGAACTTCGTTGGGAATTCCGGCGGCAATTGCGACCTGCCTCGTTACGTTCTGTCCAAGATTCGCCTGAAGTACGCAGCCCATGATTACCTCGTCAACCTGCTCGGGCTGAATACCGGCGCGCTTAATAGCTTCCTTGACCGCTATAGCGCCTAAGGTAACGGTTGTGGTGCCCTTGAGCGCACCACCGTAATTGCCTATGGGCGTCCTTGCTGCTGCTGCGATTACTACTTCTCTCATTGTCATTTTCCTCCTGTAAATTTTTTAATGAGCATAACTGACTATAATTATTATGCAATGTTTTACCCGCCCGGCATACGGAAACGGATAAGATCCGTCCGGAAAAGTGCCTGCGGCATTGCTGTTTTAACTAATCCCACCTAAGACATTCTACCTTCTTTTCGGCAGACGTCAAGCAACTTGCCGGTTTTTATTAAAACTTTATTCCGCATTAAAAGCCGCCATCTCGGCTATAACGTCTCCAAGCTGCTTGAGCCAGCGTCCGTAGGCCGCCCAGTCTCCCGATTTCTGGGCTTCCACGGCCTTATCGTAAAGTTCCGCCGCCTTGGCCGCAAGCTCCTGCAGGCTGTCGCCCGCAGGGCCGTCTTCTCCGGATTGCTCCCAACCGCCCGCGGGAAGTCCCGCCGCAAGCGCCTCCGCCGCGAGACGTCCGGATTCTATCGGGAAGGGGGTGTTGAGAGGGTCGCCGGCGCCGTAGCCGAACAAAACATTGAGGCACTCGGCCAGGGTGGGCTCGTAGGCGACCTTGTCCCCGTAATAGACTATTACCCGCTTTACCTCCGGAAGGCTTCCGGAAGAAGCCTCCAGATAGACCGGCTCAACGTAGAGCAGGGAGTTTTCAACGGGTATGACGAACATATTGCCCCTCGAATAACTTGAGCCCGAGTTGTTCCAAAGAGAGAACTCCTTGGATATCTCCGCGTTCTGGTTAATCTGAGCCTCTATCTGCTCCGGCCCGTAGATTATTCGGTCCTTGGGCATGCGATACAGCACGATCTGGCCGTAGTGATCTCCGTCGCTTCTGGCCATGAGTATTCCGGTAAGATTCGATTTTCCGCTCGGCGTATAGGCTATGGTGCTTACGAACTCCACATTTTCTTCTCCGGGAAGCTTCATTATGAAGTAGTTGGGGGTCATCCTCACCTTTTCCTGCCCGTAGAGCTCGTCCGAAATCTTCCACAGGTCTTCTCTCTGGTAGAAGACGTCCACGTCCGTCATGTGATACTTCTCGTACACGGCGGCCTGTATGTTGAACAGCGCGTTGGGATACTGCAGATGAGCTTTGAAGTCCTCGGGCATGCTGTCGAAATCCTTGAAAAGCTCGGGATATATTTTAGAAAGAGTTACGGCGATCGGATCCGCGCCGTCGATCAGATAAAAGTCCGCGCTGCCGTTATAGGCGTCTATAATCACCTTTACCGAGTTGCGTATGTAATTGGCGTCGCTGCCTTCGCTCCACGGCTCCGAATACGGATAGTAGCTGCTTATCGTATAGGCGTCCACAATCCAGTATATGCGTCCGTCCACCGTGACCACATAGGGGTCGTCGTCATAGATGAGGAAAGGCACTATCTTCCTTACCCTCTCGGCTATGTTGCGGTATATGTGTATG